>JANOOW010000380.1:0-2407 GCA_031421555.1 Hyphomicrobiaceae bacterium
GCCAGCCTTCTTCGCGGCGTTATGCGCGCGCCGCCGGTAGAACACGGACGTTTGTCCTGCGAGCACCTCAGTCAGCTTGCGATAAGCCCCGGTCTCGAAGGCCGCAACCTCGCTATCGCGCGTATCGCTTAGGATGAATACGTCGAAGCGGCGGTGCGCATCGAGCTTTGTCAGATCCTCGGAGATCGCCTCGATGCACGCGCTGATCCGCGCCGGGCCCTCCTGGTAAACCGGAAACAGGAGTGCCGTTCGCCGCCGTGATGTGGTCGAGACGCCCAACACATCAGGCAACCTGACCGACTGATCGTGATCGCGCGCAAACAGTGGCAGAAACCCCATCGCGGCAGACAGCGAACCGAAGGCAATCCAGCCGAAAGTCAGTGTGGAAAATACGAGGAAAAGGAACTGAACCGGCGTCATCCGCACAAAAGACAAAACAGCGTACAACTCTTCGCAGAATGCTGCCGTAAGCAGCGTGGCGCCAAACATCAGTGCTGCGCGCGGGATCCAAAGACCCGGCTTCTTCGCCGGGGCCGTGGCGTCGATCGGATGCGCAAAATCCTGCTCCGGAACCGCGATCGGATGCTCATCGGGAAGCCAGGCCCGGCCGACATCGCGAAGCTGAAGGGCGCCATCGGCACTCATGCCTTGGTCCAACGATAGAGCCAGCTCTCCGACATAGCGATTTCGTTCATTCGCAGCAGAAGTCGCAATTCGGAAAGGTCGGCGTTGCCCGGCTGTAATTCGAACGTGCAGCGTACGCCAGCGATTTCGCCATGACGTTGCATCAGCACGTTGGTCACGGTACCAGCGCTGGCGCTAACGTCGGCAACGGGGAGATCCTTCAGTTCCTTAAGTCCAGGTCCATCGAAATCGACAGCGAACGTGATCGCTCCTTTGCGGCTGACCCCAACGCGGGTCTTGCGCACCCGGCCGCCGGTCCAGGCGACGGGAACATTGTCGCCCCAGTGCAGACGGTAGCTGAGCTTATAGGGCTTCTCTGCCTCGATCGATTTGGCCGGGCGCCAGAACACGGTGATGTTGTCGTTGATCTCGTCTTCGGCCGGTATCTCGAACAACTCGACCGCACCGTCCCCCCAGCTGCCTTTGGTCTCGACCCATACCGTCGGACGCCGTTCGAAGCGCGCGTCGAGGTCTTCGAAGTTTTGGAAGTTGCGGTCGCGCTGCGCCAGGCCGAACCCTTTTGGATCGCGATCGACGAAAGCGCTCGTCTGCAGTTTGCGCGGATTGGTCAGCGGCCGCCACAGCCGCTCGCCTCTACCGTTGAGGATCGCCAACCCTTCGCTATCGTAGACCGATGGACGGATATCGTTGTTGATGCGGCGGAACGCCGGCCCATGCAGAAACATGCTGGTGAGCGGCGCGAGACCGACGTGTTGCAACTCCCGGCGCGGGAACAGCGTCAACTCCACGTCGATGATTGTGGTCGTGCCCGGTTGAATCACGAACCGGTAGGCACCCGTGGTGGACGGACCATCGAGCAAAGCTTGCACAACGATCTCTGGCGTTCCAGGCTTCGGCTTCTCGATCCAGAAAGCGCGAAACAAGGGCAATTCTTCGCCGCCGGGACGTGCCGTATTGATGGCCAGACCGCGCGCCGAAAGGCCATAACTTTGCCCGCGGCCGACGCTGCGAAAGAAGCTTGCGCCTTGAAAGACCACGTATTCGTCGAAATAGTCCGAGCGGTTGATCGGTCCGTGCACACGGAAACCCGAGAACGCAAATGGCGCGCCTTGTGGGGCGTTGGGAATCTGCTGGCCGATCGAGAACAGCTTGCCGTCCGCTTTCAGCTGCCGGGCACGGCCATTTTCGACGATAAAAATTTCGACTGGCGCATCGTAGATCCACCCAACCGGAAAAAACTGCAACTCCGCTTCCAGTTTCTCCCCACGCCAGAGCGCTTGATCACCGCGGAACCGGATATCGCGATACTGCTCGGGACTGAGCTTGCCGAACGGATCAGGAACATCATTTTTAGGTTTCTGAAAAGGGCGGACCGAAAGCGCCTGGGCCGTTTTCAATACGTGGTCGGGGGCGAGGGCCTCGCCGGTTTCGCCGTTCGCCGCCTGCGCCAACGCTTGGATACCGGTCGCGGCGCTCAATATTGTCTCCAACATCGCCCAAGAGGCCATGCCACCGACGGCCGTTCGCCGGCTCAAACGCTCAAGTCCCATTTTCCGCCAATCCAACCTTTGCCCACTTCCATCAACCTGATGAATGACCGGCGCGCCGCACGTCTGTAACCGGCCGTTCATTTTGTCCTACCGTGCCGGCTATAGCCGAATTGCGGCAGCTCTTAAGCCTCGAGCGGTGCATGTAAACAACAATGCTACAATTGCGAGAGGGTGTGTCTTGTTCAATGCCAATCGGCAACTACAGTCGCGGC
>JANOOW010000381.1:0-6888 GCA_031421555.1 Hyphomicrobiaceae bacterium
AACATCGCAGCCGATTCGGGCGCGACGCCCAAGGCCTTGACGAAACCCGCGTACGCGGGCGCATGAGGCTTCGGCACATAATCACAGGCAACGATGTCGTAGATGTCGTCGAACAGGTGCAGCACGCCGAGCTTGCCGGCGATGCGCTCGGCATGGCCGCGCGACCCATTGGTGAAGATCAGCTTGCGGCCGGGGAGCTTCCCGATCGAGATCGCCAGTTCAGGGCTTGCGCAAACCGGCGTCAGGTCGATGTCGTGCACGTAGTCGAGGAACGGCTTCGGATCCATCTTGTGGACCCTCATCAGTCCGGCAAGCGTGGTGCCGAATTGCCGGTAATAGCTCTTCTGCAGATGCCGCGCATAAGGATAAGGCACACCGAGAAAGCTCGCGATATACTCGCCCATGCGCCGGTCGACCTGGGCGAACAGATCGCACTCCGCCGGATAAAGCGTGTTGTCGAGATCGAACACCCACGTTTTGGTGTGTTCGAAGCCGCGCGCCGTCGTGCCGCCGATTGCCAAAATAGGAATACCCAAGGTGAAAGCTGATGATTGCCTATAGCCGATATTTCGAGCTGGCTGCCATACGCGATTGCATGCCCTATCGCCGCAAAGTGCATTAGTGGTGCGAACTGTAGACAGGTGAAGCAACCGCCTCTATCGAAACGGCCATGATCAAACGCCTCTACGACTGGATGATGAGCCTTGCTGGCGCGCGCCGCGCACCGCAAGCGCTGTTCTGGGTTTCGTTCGCGGAAAGCTCGTTTTTCCCGATCCCGCCCGATGTGATGCTGATACCGATGATCCTGAAGGATCGATCGAAAGCTTGGCGGTATGCTGCGCTCGCAACCGTCGCGTCGGTGATCGGCGGCATCGCGGGGTATGCGATCGGATACTTCCTGCTCGAGAGCATCGGGAGGGTCGTGATCAACTTCTACGGTCTGTCCACCAAGTTCGATCAGGCCGCGGCCTGGTTCAACGAATGGGGCGTGGCGATCCTCATCATCAAAGGCATGACGCCGATCCCTTACAAGCTGCTGACGATCACAGCCGGCGCGGTGCATATGAACCTCGTCGCCTTCATGGGGGCGAGTGTAATCGCGCGCGCGATGCGGTACTTCCTGGTTGCGGGGCTGCTGTACTGGTTCGGCGAGCCGATCCGCGCGTTCATCGAACGGCGCTTGACCTTGGTCACAACGGTTGGCGTTGCGTTGATTGTCGGAGGGTTCGCCGCAGTGAAGTTTTTAGTGTAGACGAGGCGGGTTGTTCCCTGAGTAAAAACGAGTGACCGCGTACATGCGTTCTCCCACCTCCGACGCCCTCAAAGACCCGGCCTACCGCTGGGGTGCGCTTACCTTGATGGCAGCGCTTGCGGGCATATCGCTCGCGCTGGGTGCGCAGTTTCTCGGCGGGCTAGCCCCCTGCCCCCTTTGTCTGCAGCAACGCTACGCCTACTACGCTGGCATCCCCCTGCTTTTCGTCAGCCTTGCTATGATCGCTGCCGAGCAGAGGCGGAACGCAGCGATTCTCTTTTTCTTAATTTCCCTAGCGTTTCTCGCCAACGCAGGCCTCGGCGTCTATCACGCTGGCGCCGAATGGAAGTTTTGGCCTGGGCCAGACACCTGCGCTGCCGGTACCTTACCAGCAGAGTCGAAAACCTCCATTTTGGAACGTCTCAAGAACGTGCAGGTCGTCCGTTGCGATGAGGCTTCTTTTCGGTTTCTCGGCCTGTCGTTCGCTGGCTGGAATGTGTTTCTCTCCGTGGCGCTATGCATCGGGGCTCTGCAGGCAGCATTTTCGGTGAACAAAAATATTCAATGATATCAGCGATTTAACGATAATATCTTGGAGGTTTGGGTGTTCGAAACGCAAGCTGCAAGATTATTCAGTGAATGAACAACAGAATTCCTTGGCTCAGTCACTTTTCGGCCACGAGCGGGGTATTAATTCTCCCTTGTTCGCGGAACACAGTGCGAACGGCGGAGTTGAGTAGATCCAAGGTGTGAGCGTTGAGACGAGTACGGCGTAGCTCAGATCAGGTGGTTGGTGCCGGGCCGAATGAGTTCAGTCCCGTCGAATGTCCTGGCAGCGTCGAAATATCCAACAGTCCAGTAACGCGTACGATCCCGCCGGTTGTTTCTGAAGAACGCGTCTCCAGTGTCCCACTTGTAAAGCGTTGCGTACCCGTTGCGTCGGTAAAGCGTCAGTTGCGTACTGTTGCGTCCCCAAGTGTTGCGTCTGCGTCGCCGGGAGACGTGCTGGCGAGCACGCTCAATAAATGTAAGCGAGCCGCTACTGCGGATAAGTTCAAGCGTACGCTCGAGCGGCTCGCCCCTTGTTCAAGCTCAGTTGCGTCGCGTCAGCCGCGTTCGAGTTCAGTTGTGTTGCATTGATTAGTTGAGTTGTTGCGTTCGCGTTTGTTCAGTTGCGTGAAGAAGCGTTTGTCCCTGTCGCGTTCGACCAGTTGCGTAGAGTTTGCGTCGGTTGATCCGCACCGCGTCTCCGTAAAGGTGAATCCCATGGCGTTCAGTTATCGTAACTTTGTCGGGAAAGTCGTGCCGCTAAATGCGGGTCATCAAGAAGATAATACCGAGTGGCGTCAGTTAGGTGGTGTTGCGTTGTCGATATTGGCTGATCTCGATCGCCGTCGCATCAAGCTCGTGGTTTCCCCCGAACCCGAGCCGAAATCGAGAGCAGCCTAAAACTTCGTGAATTCGGACAGCGCCGATGGCGGGATTTTTATGAGTGGCCGCTTCCAAACCTTAGACAGGCGCGTTCAGTGCCAGGACCTGTAGTCCGAATAAGCATCACTGTTCACGGTTCCGCGTCGTGATGTATGCGCGCTGAAGGTGCCTGTCTTCCCTGTATGCGCGGCGCAGTCCGCGTAGGTCTTCAACCCTTCGAGGCATCCCATGTCCCCATCGAATCTCAATCCCGTACAGTGGAACCAGGCATTAGGGCTTGCGCGCCAGTCCTGCGCCCGGATTTTTCGCGATGGTGGAAGCGCTGCGGACGCGTTGGCCGTTTTCGGTCTGCGTGCATCTTCCGGTGAGCACTTAGATTGGAGTCGCGTCGTTGACACCATTGCTCAGTCGCTCTGCACCTCAACCAACATCCGCCAAGCAGCGTAGTCCGGCTCTTTTTCTCTCGTCCCTGAGACTCCGGTCCTGGTGCTTGAAAGCGCCGGGGCTACTTTTTTACGGATCCAATTCCGAATCCCAATAAAGGTAGTCCACCCAGCTGTGATGCAGGTAGTTCGGCGGGAACAGCCGGCCGTTGCGATGCAATTCGAATACGGTCGGCCGGTACGGATGCTGCATCGGATGCATGCCGGCGATATTGGGCATATTGCTGCCTTTCCTCAAGTTGCACGGCGAGCAGGCGGCAACCACATTTTCCCACTGAGTCATGCCGCCGCGTGCGCGGGGCACAAGATGATCGAACGTCAAATCATGCTTTGCACCGCAATATTGGCACGTGAAGCGATCGCGCAGAAACACGTTGAAGCGCGTAAAGGCGGGATATCGCGCTGGTTTCACGTACGTCTTCAACGAAACCACGCTCGGCAGCTTCATCTCGAACGACGTGCTGCGGACGCAGCGCTCATATTCGGAGACGATGTTGACGCGGTCGAGAAAGACGGCTTTCACCGTGTCCTGCCAGCACCAAAGCGAGAGCGGATAATAGCTCAGCGGCCGGAAGTCGGCGTTCAGCACGAGCGCTGGACAGTGGTCTGGTATCGTGGCGTGAGCATTCACGTGCAAGATTCCCATCGGTTACCCGTCGGATCGGTCTCGCACTCCCTATCCGATGAAGAGCATACTAGCCGTTTGCAACAATTCTGTGAAGGCTCCTTGAAATGCCGAAAGATTTCAACGGGGCGCAATGGCGCATCAAACGGTGATCCCCTCGCGCAGCTTCGCGACCCGGTAATAGTCCCACAACAATCGGGCGGCAACACCGCGCCAAGGCCGCCATCTTTCTGCAAGTGCGAGCAATCCCTCGGCATTTGGCCGCTTTTCCAGCTTGAAGGCCAAGCGGGCTGCTTCCTGCAGTGCCAGGTCGCCTGCGGCAAACGCGTCGGCGTGACCCATGCAAAACAGAAGGAAGATGTCGGCTGTCCACGGACCAATGCCCGACACGCGCGTCAAGGCCTCGTGCACTGCGACCTCTTGCTCCAAAGCTACCTTATCAAGCGCGAGCCCGTCGTAAATAACCGCGTTGGAGATTGCTCGAAGCGTCCGGATCTTCGGTCGGGACAGTCCAGCCAATTGAAGAGCTTTTTCTGAAATCTGCAAAACGTTTTCGGCCGTCATCGGCTGCACGGTTTGCGCGAAACGGGCCCATATCGCGTTGGCGCTCGCAACCGAAACTTGCTGGGAGACAACAATGCGCGCCAAACCTTCGAAGCCCGGCTCGCGACGGCGCAGAGGCGGATCGCCAACTAGGTCGTGCATCAGGCGAATGTAGGCGCACTTCCGCCGTAGAATGCGAATTCCTGCGCGGATGTCATCCTCGGCGCGGATAATGCGTGCGCCCTTCACTGGCAACTTCGTTGAAACCGGTTTGAGCGATCGTCCGTAGCTCATGCAGCCTCGCTTGTTGCACGTCCGGCATTTCGCCAACGTGAGCATTGTGGCATACTGGGCCAGTGTAGTTGAGAGAGTATCGCCATGCTTACGCGTAAGGTGAAGGGATTTCCGGGACGCCTGCCTTTGGTAGTTTGCGTTCTCGCGGGTCTAATGACATTCAGTCAACCCGCCACGGCAGCCACGGCGGTTACCCAGGGCTGGTCGAGCTACAAGAACGAGCGCTTCGGCTTCCAACTGAGCTACCCCGGCGGGCTCTTTCAGCGCACGGAAACTCCTAATAGCGAGAGGGGTGCATTGTGGACGTCGACCGACGGCGCCGCACGATTGATTGCGACGGCTTCGCTCAACGAGACGTCCGAAACGATCGGAGCCTATCGCGCGTTCGTCATGCGCGAGACGTATGCCGATGCCAAGTTCGACTATACCCCTGCCAAGAACAATTGGTTTGTTCTGTCTGGGCGGAAGGACGATCGGATCTTTTACGAACGGATCACCTTCGTTTGTCAGGGCCGTTTCATCTACGGCTGGCAGCTGAATTATCCAGCGTCGCAAAAGCGCAAGTATGATGCTATCGTCGAAGCCATACATCGCAGTTACAAGCCCGGCCGTGGAGAAAGTGGCGCCTGCAGCAACTGACATCGCTCGACTTAACGCGTCATTCGAATGACGATTACTGACTAATTTTACTTGTTATTCATGTGGTTCCTGGCATATCCTCATAGTCGCGACAAACAGCGCACTATGCTCGAAGGGGCGCCCGAAAGGTCTTTCGCGTGAAGAAGCGTGGTAAACCGAAAGCTAAAGGCCGAAGCCGGCGAACGGAAAGCTTGGCTCGCTCGCAGGCGGTGAAGTCTCACGTTGTCCTGTCAGCCGGAAACAGTCGCGCAGCCATCGCCTATTCCACCGAGGATCGACGCGCGCTTGCATTGCTACTACTGCCATTCCTTATCGTTTCGGTATTTCTTGCCATCAATCACGCGATGAAGCCTGCGATCGGCTGGACGGATGCCGCTCGCAGCAGACCTGCAGTCGCCACGCCGGAAAATCTAGTCACGGCGATGCTCGCCCGAACACCGTTGTCCTTACCGGGCGCAGCGCCTCCGGGCTTGCGGGAGCTCGCCTCTTTGGCACCTCCCCCGATGGGCGCGATAGAGTTGCCACCTATTCGGCTACCAAGTGAAGCGCCGCATGTTGCAGTTGTGCCAGCTTACCTGCCGCTTGTTACCGCTTTCAGTGTCCCGGCGCCACCGTTCGCTTTGCCAGCGACCCCGCCGAAGTTCGAGACGGTAGATACGCCTGGATCGATGGAAGCGGCCCCGGCGCAGGTTGCCTTTATTCTCCCGCCGCCGGCGTTTGCCCTGCCGGCGACCGTCCCATCGATTGCAGTTTCCGGTAATATTTCGCCGGCTGAAGTTTGCCGCCCAACACCGAAACGTGCGGCGCCAGCCTCACAAGCGTCCGCAACGGATTTCGGGACGAAGCTTGCTGCCGCGGCGCAAGCGCAGCTCAATGATTTCGTTATTTATAGCGCGACCTACAAGCGCATCGCTTATCCAATGGGCGATATTCCTTCCCTTTATGGTTCCTGCTCCGACGTTGTCATCCGCGCTTATCGTGCGCTCGGAATCGACCTTCAGGAACTTGTTCAGCGGGCGCGTGCCGGCAGTGGAGATCCAAGTATCGATCATCGGCGAACGGAAACTTTGCGGATGTTTTTTAGCCGGCATGGCACTGTGCTGCCGGTATCAACATTCCCGGAGGATTATAAACCTGGCGATATCGTCACCTATTATCGTCCTTTCAGCCGCGTATCGCGTGCCCATATCGCAATTGTTTCGAGCGAGCTTGGGCCATCGGGTCGCCCGATGATTGTACATAACAGGGGCTGGGGCCCCCAACTGGAGGATGCGTTGTTCGTCGACCGTATCACGGGGCATTATCGATTCAATGGTGCAGCGCAGATCGCAGCATCGCCCTTATTTACGCCGCGCAGTGGACAGTCGGCGGTGCAGCGTTCGGCACTTTTGCCACCTTCCGTCATGAAGCAACGGAACTCGCGCGTCGCCGCGAAATCGCATTAGAGAATAGACGGAATATTAATCAAACAGGCATTCACTGCGGGAACTAGTTTAAAAAAGTGGGTTTCGCTTGAATTGAGTTTATCTACTGACGACTTCCGGCTTGTCAATTCTAGCGAATAAGATCAGCCTGCTGCTGCTAAGGGTTGCCTGACGGCGGCAACCGGGTTAGCGGTCTCCGGCACAGCCTTCATCATCCGGCATTTAAGAATGCAAAAC
>JANOOW010000382.1:0-1764 GCA_031421555.1 Hyphomicrobiaceae bacterium
AGGACGAACACGAGGCGGCGCGCGCCTTGGGCCAGCTCCGGTTCGACCAAGTGATGGAGGAGATCACGAAACGGATACGGACGGATCGCAGCCTCATCGCAACGATCGTGACAGCGATGACCCACGACACCGGCAAGACGACATCAGACAGACCAGGATCGGATGATCACCATGCGACACCGCCGTCTCAACCCATCGCTCGCGATCCCAACCCAGGCTGTGCAGACGGATGATCTGTTCGGCTATGCCCAACGGACGCCAAGCGCGTCTGCACCAGTACCTGCGACAACGCCCGACGACGAGTTGTGGAACGTCCGCGTGATCAGCGCCAAGACCGGGCTCGCCCGCTCGACGATCTACGCCTACGTCAAACAGGGTCTGTTTCCCCGACAACGTCAGTTGGGTCCAGGCCGCGTCGGCTGGCGCGCCTCCGAGGTGCGCGGCTGGATTGCCAGCCGCTGACAACGGACCCATTGCCACCGGATATCGAGATCGGTGGCAATCAAACCATGGTTGTCCCTTGCCTTCGGTTTATCGATCCGGTGGCAACATCTAATGAGGCAGGCCATGGACGAAATCTCGTTCTCGTCGCAAAGCATGTTCGCCGAACTGGTGCAGCGCTCTCTGGATTGTGAATTCGACGGCGCGTTTCAGGCGAATCGCAGCTTCGTCCGCCACTGCCGGACGCCGGTTGTTAACTGTTACCATCGCTGCGATGCGGGTTCTGGTCCGGTCGCCGTGCAGCAACGTCTTCCGAAGTGTGGCGCAGCGCATTGATGCGTGGTGTCGAACTTGTCGGCAGCGCCGGGGGCTTTAGGCGCGAAGACCGAAAGGCGGTAGTGACGCGTCAGGGCGTAAAGAATGAGTAGCGGGCAAAGGTGAGAGTCCGTTGGGCTATCGGTTGCTGCGCAACTCGAACTGTCCGCAGATTTGCGAGAGCGGTTGAAGGTCTGACGTCAACAGAACAGCGAAGGCGCCGAGCACCGGCACGCCGACTTAGCCTCGACTGACAGTGCCCGATGCATTGCCAAGGAATGTATCTTCGACCCACCGGGTGGTTACCTTGGCTGAAATGAAATCGTCGTGGGCAAGTACCTGAGCGTGAAATGGCGCAGTCGTTGGAATTCCAGCAATCTTCATCTGGGCAAGCGCTGCACGCATGCGTTGGATAGCCTGCGCCCGCGTTGCACCATGGGCGATCACTTTGGCGAGCAGAGAGTCGTAATAGGGCTGCACGAGATAACCCGGATAGCAATGCGTATCGACACGTATCCCCTCCCCAGCTGGGTTGGTCCACGCTGTGAGGCGTCCTGGCCCGGGTGCGAAATTCCGTGTGGCATCCTCGGCGTTGATCCGGCATTCGATCGCGTGACCGGTCAAGCGCACCTCGTCCTGCGAGAATGAGATCGGCTGGCCGGCGGCAATGCGGATCTGCTCGATGACTAGGTCTCGGCCTGTGATCATTTCGGTAACCGGATGCTCGACTTGAATACGTGTGTTCATTTCGAGGAAGTACGAGCGGCGCGTAGTCTCGTCGAACACGAACTCGACGGTCCCAGCACCGACATAGCCGACGCCTCTTGCCAGCCGGACGGCAGCACTCGCCAAGTCTTCGCGAAGTTTCGCGTCGATGGCGGGCGAGGGTGCCTCTTCGATGAGTTTCTGGTGGCGTCGCTGGGTCGAGCAATCGCGTTCTCCCAGATGGACGATGTTGCCGTGGCTGTCGCCGAGCACTAGAATTTCGATGTGGCGGGCGCGTTCGAT
>JANOOW010000383.1:0-8769 GCA_031421555.1 Hyphomicrobiaceae bacterium
CTCGTAAAGCTTGTCCTGGCGCTGTTGCCACGCGAGGAACTCCGGCTTCGTCATCCGCTTGGTTTCAGGTTCGCCCACCAACCTATTCTCCAATTGACCGTGTTCGCACTCACACCCTATCACATCAGCACCTTAAGCTGAACCTGTGCTGTGAGTACCGCCATGCCCTCCCCCCACTTCGACCAACTCGAAACGCGCGATCCGGGCGCACGTGAGCAGGCGCTGTTCAACATGCTGCCATCGCTGATCGAGCGGGCGATGAGCAAAGCACCGGGATGGGCCGCGCACCTCAAGAGTGTCGATGCCCAGGCGATCACCTCGCGCGCGGCACTTGCGACGCTCCCCGTACTGCGCAAGCCGGATCTGAAGGTCGCACAAACGAAGTCGCCGCCGTTTGGCAACTTCGCGATCAACGAGCCCGGCAATGTCGGCCGCATCTTCCAATCTCCCGGCCCGATCTTCGAGCCTGAGGGCTTCGGTGCAGATTGGTGGCGATCGGCGCGCGCGATGCATGCTGCCGGCTTCGCCAAGCACGACATCGTCCACAACACCTTCGCCTATCACCTGACACCGGGCGGTTGGATCATGGATGCCGGCGCCCGCGCTCTCGGTTGCGCGGTTATCCCGGCCGGCCCGGGCAACACCGAACAACAGCTCGACGCCATCGAACACCTGCGGCCTACTGCCTACACCGGCGTGCCAGATTATTTGAAGATCTTGCTCGACAAGGCCAAGGAAGCGGGCCGCGACGCGTCATCATTCAAGAAGGCGTTCGTGTCTGGCGGCGCGCTGTTCCCCTCACTGCGCCAGGAATACAATGACCGCGGCATCACCTGCACCCAAGCCTACGCCACCGCCGATCTCGGCCTGATCGCTTACGAGAGCGTCGGACCGGACGGTATTACCGACGGCATGATCGTCGACGAAGGCGTGATCTTGGAGATCGTGCGCCCCGGTACCGGCGAACCGCTCGCTGCTGGCGAAGTTGGCGAGGTTGTCGTCACCTCGTTCAACCGCGACTACCCGATGATCCGCTTCGCCACCGGCGACATGTCGGCGGTATTGCATGGCGTGAGCCCATGCGGGCGCACCAACATGCGGATCAAGGGCTGGCTCGGCCGTGCCGATCAGACGACTAAGGTGAAAGGCATGTTCGTCCATCCGGAGCAGATCGCCGCGATCGGCAAACGTCACCCGGAACTCGGCCGCCTGCGATTGGTCGTCACCCGCGCCGGCGAACAGGACGCGATGACGCTGAAGGCCGAGGCTCACTCGAACGACCCGGCATTAGCCGCCAAGATCGCTCAATCGATCGTAGATCTCACCAAGCTCAAGGGCGAAGTCGCCATTGTGCCACCCGGCACGCTGCCGAACGACGGCAAAGTCATCTCGGATGAGCGGACGTATGGGTGAGGGGACTACACGCATAACCCAGCGACCAAAACGCAACCGCGCTGGTACTTTCTTAACCGCCCTAAAAGCACCATGTTGCAATGGTTGCGTTTGTTGCGTTTAAGTGCGTTTCCATAAAATGCGTGGACAGCCGCACCGGTGCACTCAGGGCTAACGGAGAGAACTGAAATGCTGGCATTATTGGATCAAACCACGGAGCCTATTCAGGCCGACGAGGAAGAAGCACGAATTGCACGCGTCGCTGCAGAGCGGCTCCGAGGCGTGGCGCTTGCAAAACAGGATATCCAGATTGTCGTCAAAGACAGCCCGAACATTGTCGTTCCGCTGCCCGCGAAGGCTGTTGAGATCATTTTGCGTGTCTTGGTGTCGATGGCCGACCAGAAGCCTGTTTCTGTAATTCCGCACGAGGCAGAACTCACCACGCAGCAAGCCGCCGACTATCTAAACGTGTCCCGTCCATTTCTCATCGGCCTGCTCGATCAAGGCAAGATCCCGCATCGATTGGTGGGACGCCACCGGCGCGTGCGATTTGCGGATCTCCATGCTTTCGACATGCAATCTCGCAAGGAGCGTTCAGCAGCACTCGAAGCAATTGCCGCTGAAGCACGGCGGCTTGACCTCGATTGAAGTAATGATATCAACATTCACGGCCTTTTTCGACGCCAACGTTTTCTTCGGGGCTCGTCTACGTAGCATCATCATGACGCTCGCACAGACGAATGCCTTCCGGGCGCGGTGGAGCGAGGATGTCCATCGGGAGTGGATGAGCGCCGTGACGGATCGGCGACCTGAGATAACGCTGCAAGCCCTTGAACCGACACGGCGGCATATGGATGCCGCTGTGCTCGACTGCCTTATAACTGGTTACGAAGGGATCATTGCATCCATTGAGCTACCTGATCCTAATGATCGCCACGTGTTGGCCGCCGCGATCGTCGCAAAGTCGAGTGCAATCGTTACATTCAACTTGAAGGATTTTCCCGACAAGGCATTGCAGCCTTACGGCATACATGCAGTACATCCAGACGAGTTCATTCTAGATATCGATGGACTGACGAACGAAGCGCTGTTCAGGGCGGTCGAGGCCGATCTGAGGCACTATAAAAAACCTCCGCTCACACTTGACAAGTACCTCGACGATCTCCGGAAAGCCGGAATCCCCAAAACGGCCGATCATGTGAAAGATTTGAGTGTTCTTCTCGATCGGTCGGATCTCATCACGCCAACCTGTTGACGTTCGCAGCGGCATACCTGCTCGAAATCGGTTGCCACTTCAGAGTAACCCGGCAAGTTGGCTCTTAGCCTTGAGTGATCGGCGCACAGGCGCTATGGCCTGTGCTTGCTCTTCCCGCCACCAAACACGAGATCCGACATGACCGAATTGATGGGACTTGAGGCGCTGGCCAAGGGTGCGGTGTTGTCGCCGTTCACGCGGCTCCACCGGTTGCTCGCCGATATTCCGGCGGGTCACGCGAAGCCGATCGAGATGACCGCCGGCGACCCCAAGGAAGTGATGCCTGCGTTCGTCGTCGATCGGATCGCCGAAGCAAAGGACACGCTGGGCACCTACCCAAAAATTCGGGGTTCCGACGATCTGCGCCAGACCATCGCCGCCTGGATCGACCGCCGTTACGGCCTGAAGACTGGCATCGATTTCGCGCGCGAAGTGCATCCGCTCAATGGCTCACGCGAGGGGTTGTTCTTTGCGATGCTGGTGGCTGCCGGTCGCAAGCAGGTCAAAGGCCGGCCCGCCGTGCTGATGCCGAACCCGTTCTATCAGGCCTATGTCGGTGCGGCTTATGGTGCCAACTGCGAGGCGATCTACCTCAACGCAACCGAAGCCTCGGGCCACATGCCAGACCTTGATGAGGTTGCCGGCGATCAGGAGTTGATGGACCGGACGGTCGCCTTCTACCTGTGCTCTCCGGCGAACCCGCAAGGAGCAGTCGCCAGCCGTGCCTACCTGACGCGCGCGCTCGAGCTCGCCCGCCGCCACAACTTCATGCTGTTCTTCGACGAATGCTATTCGGAGATCTATGGCGGCGACACCCCGCCCACCGGCGCGCTCGACGTTGCCGCCCGCACGCCGGATCGCTTCCGCAACCTCGTGGTGTTCAATTCGCTGTCGAAGCGGTCGAACCTACCCGGCTTGCGCTCCGGCTTTGCTGCCGGCGACGGCGACTTTCTCGACACCTTGGCCGAGGTTCGCAATCTAACAGCACCGCAGATGCCGGGGATCATCCAGCATGCGTCGGCGGCGGTGTGGGCCGAAGAGCAGCATGTCTCGGTGATTCGTCAGGCTTATCGGGCTAAATTCGATATCTGCGATAAACTGTTAAGGGGCAAGTTTGGCTACAAGCGGCCGGCCGGTGGCTTTTTCCTCTGGCTCGATATGGGTCATCTTGGGAACAGCGTGGATACGACGGTAACCCTTTGGCAACGCTGCGGTGTGAAAGTAGTGCCGGGGTCCTACCTGGCCCGGCCAGATCGTAACGGGGTCAATCCCGGCGAGAACCACATCCGCGTGGCGCTCGTGCACCCTCCGGCCGTAATCAGGGAGGCGCTCGAGCGTATCGTCAATGTTGTCGCGTAGGATGTGCGTCGTTCCACATGGGCTTCGAAAACAGAGTTGTTGACTCACATCGGCTGTTGCCGCGAACGCTCGAGGACAGGATCCTCGGCGCTTCGGCCCGCGGCGTGGGGATCGTGCTCTGCACCGTTACGGCCGTGGGCTGGATCAGCCTGCTGACCTGGTCGGTTGCCGATCCAAGCCTGACGCACGCAACCGGCGGCGCCACGAGCAATCTGCTGGGACCTGCCGGTGCTGTCTTATCGGACCTGCTGCTGCAGATGCTCGGCATCGGCGCGATTTTCGTGCTTCTGCCACCCGCCATTTGGGGCTTGGAGTTGATCGTTGCGCGGCATGTGCCAGACCTGCGCGCCAAACTCTGCCTGTTTCCCCTCGCGATTCTTCTTCTGGCCGGCACATGCTCTGCGCTGCCAACGCTTTCGGCATGGCCGCTGCATCATGGCTTTGGCGGCATCCTGGGCGATGCCTTGTTCAAGCTCGTGCAGACCGTGTTCGCGCTGATCAATCCGGAGCGCGGCGGCTTGGCGGCTGGACTGGTGTTCGCAGGAGCGGGCTCTGCCGCACTGATCCACAGCCTTGGTCTCAGCGGGCGCGACCTCGCCTATTTGATGCAGGCCGAACCATCGGGCCGGCGGACGGATCACCCGTCTGGCTGGCGTGCTTGGATCCCTGGCTTGCGCAACATCGCAGTCCGATTTGAGCCGCGAGCCAAGCCTCGCGCCGGCATCGACACGTACCCGGAATTGACGCGGGATTTCGTGCCTGCCGCGCAATTCGATGCCGCCGGGCCGCGCGAACAACAGGCGTTTGCCGAAGCCGCATTCAGCGATTTCAGAACCGCGCCGCCTCGCACTGGCAACGCCGCTTCGGATGCACAAAGCCACGCTGCTCATCGCGATCCAGCTTTTGATCACCTGACGGAAGAAGCGAGCCGCGAAATCGCCCAGCGATTTGCGCCCAACGGTATTGCCCACGAAGGCGGTGAACCGCGCCGCGCAAGCGGTTTGCTAGGCGGCATCTGGCATCGCCGGCCGCATCACGCCTACAAACGGCCCAGCCTCAATCTTCTGAAACGTCCGTCGCACGCCAAGCCCTCGCAGGACTTCACGTCGGCAGTACTGCGTGGCACCGCGCGCTTGCTTGAAGATGTACTCGCCGATTTCGGCGTCAAGGGCGAAGTCAAAGACATCAAACCAGGCCCCGTCGTTACGCTGTACGAACTCGAACCTGCACGCGGCACCAAGGCTTCCCGCGTGGTCGCTCTGGCCGACGACATCGCCCGCTCGATGAGTGCGACGGCCGTGCGCGTTGCAATCGTCCCAGGACGCAATGTCATCGGCATCGAGTTGCCGAACGTGCGGCGCGATACCGTATTTCTGCGCGAGATTCTCGAGTCGGATTCGTTCAAGTCGGGCGAGGCGACGCTGCCGCTTGCTCTCGGCCGCACCATCAGCGGTGAGCCGGTCGTGACCGATCTCGCGCGCATGCCGCACCTGCTGGTCGCCGGCACCACCGGCTCGGGCAAATCGGTCGGCGTCAACGCCATGATCCTGTCGCTGATCTACAAGCTCTCGCCGGAAGAATGCCGCTTCCTGATGATCGACCCGAAGATGCTGGAGCTGTCGGTCTATAACGGCATCCCTCATTTGCTGACACCCGTCGTCACCGATCCGCACAAGGCGGTTCAGGCGCTGAACTGGGTCGTGTCGGAGATGGAGGAGCGCTACAAGCGGATGTCGCAGTTGGGCGTGCGCAACATCGACGTGTTCAACAATCGCGTCCGCAACTCAGCCAAGCGCGGCGAACAGCTTGCACGCACCGTGCAGACGGGAATCGACGAGCGCACCGGCCAGCCGATTTTCCAGCAGGACGTGCTGCAACTCGAGGCCATGCCGTATATCGTGGTGGTGGTCGACGAGTTCGCCGATCTGATGATTTCGGCCGGCAAAGAAATCGAAATTGCCGTGCAGCGCCTCGCCCAAATGGCGCGTGCAGCTGGTATCCATCTCATCATGGCGACGCAGCGGCCATCGGTCGACATCATCACCGGCACGATCAAGGCGAACTTCCCGAGCCGCATCAGCTTCAAGGTGGCGTCACGCATCGATAGCCGGACAATTCTGAACGAGCAGGGCGCCGAGCAGCTGCTCGGCCAGGGCGACATGCTGCTGTCATCGGGCGCTGGTCAGTTGACACGCATTCACGGGCCATTCGTATCCGATGAGGAAATCGAGGCGATCGTGATGTCGTTGAGGACAGAGGGTGAGCCGCGCTACATCGACGGTATTACCGACGGTCCCCCTCCAGCTGACGCGGCGTTGGCGGCCGCGCGTCCATTGAACGCCGACGAGCTTTACGAGAAGGCTGTCGCCATCGTACTGCGCGACCGCAAAGCTTCGACGAGTTACATCCAGCGGCGCCTCAGCATCGGCTACAATCGCGCGGCCGATCTCATCGAGCGGATGGAGCGTGAAGGTATCATAACGCCAGCGGGTTCAGCTGCGAAACGTGACGTTCTAGTCGCGGGTACCGGCCGGGACTCGAACGCGGCATAGCCGATTCCCGATCGATCTCGCTTGCCGCCCACATCTCGCCTGATTATTGAAGGATGGCATGCACCGGGCTGCGATGATTCGCTGGCTCACTTCGTCATGCTTCGGGGGCAAAATGCGCATTCGGTCGACGTTACTTGGGGTCGCGGGACTTCTTTCGGCTACGAGCCTTGTGTTGCCCAGTGTGGCGCAGGAAATCAAGAAACCTGCGGCGCCACCCGCTGCGACCGCGCCTCCAACCCCGCCCAATCAGGCTTGGACCGGCCAAGTGCAGGCGGGCAGCGGAACCGATGCGAAGGTTTTCGATGCGGCGCAGATTGCGACCATCAAGAAGGTTACCGAGTATTTCAATGGTCTCGCCAATCTCAAGGCGGTGTTCCAGCAAACCAATCCGGATGCGAAAAAGCTGCGTGGCAAGCTTGCGGTCAAGCGTCCGGGCCGTTTCCGGTTCGACTACAATCTGCCAAGCAAACAGCTTGTGGTTTCTGACGGCAAGCAACTCGCGATCCAGGACAACGACGGCGGCGGCGACGACCGCTACGAGCTCGACAACACCCCGTTTCGGATGCTGTTGCGCAAGGATGTGGATTTGATGCGCGACGCCCGGATTCTCGATGTGCAGGAGACCGAGGAATTGGTCATCATCACCGTCATGGATAAGAGTCCGGATGCACCCGGCAAGATCAAGCTATTTTTCGCGGCGAAGCCGACGTTGGAGCTGAAAGAGTGGGTGACCACCGACGCTCAAAATCTCGACACCAAGGTCGAACTGACTAATGTTAACAGGACTGACGAGGTCGATGCGACCTTGTTCGATATCAAAAGTGTATCGATCGGGAAGCTTCAGCAGCGCTGAGTCGGCGAGCGCGCAACAAAAACTTATGGTATGCCAGCTACACGCAAGTACTATCTGTGGATAAATTAAGTAACAATTGTAAACTTTTCGTGATTGGTGGCAAACTCCACTATTGTAATCAGAAGGTTTGCGCTTAGATGAGGTCAAGCAGGTGGCGTCAACCTGTATCGGCAGTGCCCCCCGTCTCGCCGATGACGCACCTGCAGCACTGGAGTCCCTCCCAGTGCTTTAGCGCTTCACAGCGCATTGCGCCCAACACCTCCCCCCGGAGTTGGGCGCAATTTTTTGAGCATGTGAGCCTACAAAACTCTATACCGACGGCAGATCGGTATCAACTTAAAATTAACAGCTTAATGACGTGTTTCGGCACCCGGACGAACCGCTTCCAGCGTCAGCGCTCGTGATGCTGTGGCTGCTGTTGCCACGTTCCCGGCGACAATTTCTTCGTCGCCAGCCAAACGCCGGTCGATTGCACGCAGCTCAACAGCTAGAACCTGAAGCCGCGCAGCAATTTTGGCAACGAGATGTTCTGCCAAGCCGGCATCCCGGCTCATCTGTTCGTACATGCCCGTCCGCGTGATCTTTAGTGCGCGCACGTCAGTCTGCGCGACGATGGTGGAGGAGTATTCCGTGTCGACCAGCATCGCCATCTCGCCGATCAGCGATCCGACGACGATGGTCTCGGGCTGCAGCGCAAGATCCGGTCCCTTGATACGCTCGGCAACACCAGACACAACGAGAAAGGCCGCATCGCCTTCGCTTCCAGCCTCAACGATCGTTTGCCCCGGGCGAAACATGATCCGCTCGGCCCGGCGTGCGATCTCGGTGATCTGCAGTGGCCGAAGCCCCTGAAACAGAGCAACTCTCAATAATGGCGCGACGAGTGCATCAATGGCCATGGCGCCGGGATCTCCCAAATTTCGCACGTGGCACTGCCACGAGATGCGAAAACGACGCAGCACAGCTTGAAGAAGCAAATTCGACCGATTCGGGCTTATGACGCCAGTGGTGGCAAGGCCGCAAAGGACAACGTGTTGAAAACCTTCCTTGAGACGAGATTTAGCCCCGCATGCGCTCGGCTCCGGGATCGAACAGCGGCTCTAGCTGAAGCACTGCTGCCCGCCGTTCGCCAAGGATCTCGATCTCCCAACTATCAGCCGACGCCCCGTTTAGCGTCTCCGCTGGCACATACCCCATGGCCAAAGACCGGCCTGCATGATGGCAATAACCGCCGGACGTTATCCAGCCGACGACGGCGCCGTTCTTCCAAACCGCTTCATCGCCGAGAGCATCGGCATCGTCCGCATCGACGATGAACGAAACGCGCTGGCGCTTCACGCCTCCACTTTTTTCGAGTG
>JANOOW010000384.1:0-2295 GCA_031421555.1 Hyphomicrobiaceae bacterium
CCGTCATTGATGGTGGCCCCCGACCATCGAAGCACCGCTGCGCGCCTCTCCTCTCATTCTAGGCGTTGCAGACAATCGGTGGTTTCCAAACAGCCTGGCGAGATTCGAAACGTGATTGCCTCCAAAAGGGTTGTGCTTTTCGGCTGCATTGCCCGCTGGCGTTCGTGCGATGCTTGCTGGCAGGTGGGATCATCCCGAATGCTATCGGTGATGGGCAGTCCATTGCATTTCATCTGCACGAGCCGACTGCCGACGGATGGCCCAACCGGAAGGAGCCATCGGAACATGGCGCATCATATCACCATCGCCCAGGCTCGCGTGGTGCTCGACGATCCACATGCTTGCACGGACTCAGCCGATGTTCTCTCTGTTTGCGGAGCGCTATTCGACACTCTGGTGCGACGCGACGAAACCGGCCGTTTTGCGCCCGCACTCGCAACAAACTGGGTGGTCTCGGACGATGCCAAATGCTTTACGTTCTCGCTCAGGGACAACATCCGGTTCCATAACGGCGACGCCTGCGATGCAGAAGCTGTACGATTTTCACTCGAGCGCATGGCGCGGCCAGATATGGGCGCAACCCTCGGGGCGCCAGGCGTCTACGCGCAGTATCTTGCGGGACTGCGAGTGGAGATCCTCGGACCGCTCAAAGTCCGCGTGACGCTTGCCGAAGCCATGGCTGACTTTTTCGATATCCTGGTCGCCGGGCATATCGTTTCACCCCGCGCGATTGACGTGGCAGGCGACGACCTCGCTGCGCGCGCCGTTGGAACTGGGCCATATCAGTTGGAAGAGTACGTGCTAGGCGAACGGATCAGTGTTCGGGGCAATGCCGAGCACTTTGCCGGAGCGCCGGCCCATGAACGGATCAATTGGATCAGGGGTGAAACTGCGGCGGCTCGTCTCGCCATGCTACGTCATGGTGCTGTCGATATCGCCAATGGGCTGGAAACCGCCGAGGAAGAGGAACTTGAGCCGCTTTCGGGATTCTCCTCGGTGAATTACCTCGCGCCGACTGCCATCATCTTCATGTTCAACGCTGCGCGCGGCCCCAGCTCGGACCCTCGGGTCCGACTAGCGCTTAACCTCGGGATCGATCGTGAGGCGCTGGTTCGCGATGTCCTGCACGGTGCCGGGCAGCCTCTTCATGGCTTTATCAGCCCGATTCACTTCGGATCGGACCCGGATGCCCCGCCCTTTCGACAGGACAAGACGGAGGCGGGCCGTCTTCTCGTAAACGCTGGGTACGGTGATGGATTAACGTTTCAGGTCTATTGCCCCACTAGGCTGCCGGATGAAGCCCAACGCCTTGTTCGGGACGTGGAGGCGCAATTGTCCGGGTTGGGGGTGCGCTTCAACGTTCACCTCGAGGCGGATCGGACGCAATACGCCAATCAGGTTCGGCTCAAACAGATCCACGATATCTGCGTTTTCGATTCGAGCCCCATGAGCGCCTTCCGGGTGCTGCATGAAAAAATAGATTCGCGCGTTAGGGGGGCATGGTGGGCAGGCTATGCCAACCCCGCCATCGAGGCGCTAATAGACCGTGCGCGCCGGTTGACAGACGCTGCCGCCCGCGAGGCGCTCTATCGGGAATGCTACCGTTTGCTGCAGCAAGATCCGCCCTGGATTTATCTCTACAATCACCGGCGAGGAATCGGCCTCAAGGGTGAGCATCTTGGTTGGGCGATGCGCCGGGATGGCGTTCTCGACGTTCGAGAACTGCCAGTCAGCTTCGAGTGACAATTCGAGGCTGTTGCGCCGCCCCAGCTTGGGCAGGGCGTCTTGCAGTGCTAGGACGGGGTCGGTTTCAGCGATATCCTGAATCGAGGGCGTACGGAAAGCTTGCGTAAAGCAGCGGTGGCCACTGGTCGAATGACGCAACTCCGAGAATGCAGATGACTGAGATATTGTTCGATACGCCATGACTCCCTTAGTTGCGACGCGACCCGGTGCCATTCTCCAAGCGACCGCTTTCGGAGGTTCAACCGACGCGACAAGTCCGCGCCGGTTTGGGGCATTCTTGTCGCTGCCAATGGCAGCTATCTCTGCGCATCGACGTTCAGCCCTAAACCCACGACACGATGCTGACCAAAGCACGAGTTATTCTGCTAGTTCCGAATTTGTCCAAAGAGTGCGGAGCAGAGCCTTGGAATGGCGAAACCGGCGGTGCCGGTCACCGGGATGATACCCAGTCAAAAAGGCAGCTGACCAAATGGCTCTGTTCGCGTTGGCTGTGGAGGGTCATGCCACGGCGGCAGTTAGATAAACCTCGGCGGTCAGCTCATCGGCTTG
>JANOOW010000385.1:0-3698 GCA_031421555.1 Hyphomicrobiaceae bacterium
AAAAAGTCCGCACGGCCCGGCGCCGATCACAATTGGCCGATGACTTTCATCACCGCTCGCCCGCGCCACTGGCTTGTAGGTAAGGTCCGGCGCGATCGTGACGTTGTGATCGTCTGCGAAGCGCGCAAGCACCGATGCCTCATCGCGGACTTCAGCGTCGAGCGCGTACACCAACTGGATCGCCGTGCGTTTACGGGCGTCGGAGCCACGCCGGAACAGTTTGTAGTTGATCAAGTCGGCGCGCGTTATTTCGAGCCGCGCCAGCAGCGCCGCTTCGACATCGCCCGCTGCATGCTGCAGCGGCAATTTCAGTTCGGTTACGCGGATCATGAGTTGAAAGACGACCTCTAATCGCTCGGCCTAAACCGATGGCCCGCCTTGCAGGCGGAAGCGCTTCTTGATCTTCATGAATAGCATATCGCGCACTTGGCGGTAGGCCTGCAAGACCTGCTCCCGATTGCCGGTACCGATCATCAACGAGGCATCGAATGTCGGCCAATATTCCACGTCGACCGCCATCGTGCGCGTCAGCTCGAGCGCCTGATGATGCGCCTCCGGCGACAGCGTAACGATGAGATCGAACGACGTGTCGTTGAGATCCGCCAGCGTCTGCGGCTTATGCTGCGACATGTCGATGCCGATTTCATCCATCACCGCGTCGACAAACGGGTCTTGTTCGCCCGCCCGGACGCCGGCAGAAACAGCGTACACGCGGCGGCCCGCAAGATGGCTCAACATTGCCGCCGCCATCGGTGAACGCACGGCATTCATCGTGCAGGCGAAGAGCACTGCGGCCGGCAAATCGGTGGCGCTTTCCACGTCCCCGGCCACGTCGTCTCTAACCTCTCCAGTGCAGTGCGCATATCAACGTGAACAGCCGTCTAGCCGTGTCGTGATCGACGGTGATCTTGCCCTCCAGCCGCTGCGTCAGCAGCCTGCTGCCTTCGTCATGCAGGGCGCGGCGGCCCATGTCGATCGATTGTATCCGTGAGGGCGGGGCGGTGCGGATCGCCTGATAGTAGCTATCGCAGATGATGAAGTAATCTTTCATGATCCGCCGCAGAGGGGATAGCGATAGCACGTGCGTGACCACTGCATCCTGGATCTCGGTGCCGACGGCAAACACCAGCCGGTCATCGGCGATCGCCAGGTTCAATTTGTACGGACCATCGTCCCGCCCGACGAGCGCGAAGCTGTTGCCATCGAGGATGTCGAAGATCGCGACCTCGCGTTCGTGATCGATGTTTGCGCTGTGCCGCGCGATCGAACTCGCGTCGAGATCGATCGAAATGAGCCGTGATTTGGGCGGTGGCGGAGCGTCGTCGGTCATCCTCTTGGTCCAACCCTTTCTACTGGCACACGCCTCGTGCGATGCCGGGTAACCGTGCGAGCATAGTGCACCCTTAGCATACAGGCATTGTTGAAGGCGTCAGTAGCCGTATAACCGCGCAGGGTTATCGACCAGGATCCGGCGTAATAGGGTTGCATCGCCGCCGGTCCAGCTGTGCAGGCGGTTCAACGCGGCACCATCGTCGATGCCATGGAACGGTTCGATCGCGTCCAAAGCCGCGCCTTGATGACGGGCACCGCCAGGATGCGGCCAATCCGAGCCCCACAGCATGCGATCGGGGTTGGCTTCGATCAATGCATGGGCGAGCGGGGCCACATCGGCTGCATCGCGTAATTCGCTGACACGATAGGCGCCCGACAGCTTGACGTAGGCTTGGCCCTTGGCGACGAGCGACAGCAACGCTGCAAACCCTGGCTGCTTGAGCCCAAGCGCCGCCTTCGCACCGCCGAAATGGTCGATTACCAGCATCACGCTCAACGCTTCCAGCTTAGCGTGCAGTGCCTCGATCACACCGAGATTGGTGAAAGTTTGCAGGTGCCAGCCGATCGGCGAAATGCGATCCCGAAGCTGGCGCAACGTATCCCAGCAAGCTGCCGGATCGGAAACGCCGGCGGTCTGCAGGTTCGCGCGTGCCCCACGCATTCCACCCTCGTTCAATGCAACGAGCTCCGCGTCCGTAATGGCCGTAGGATCGATCACCGCGACGCCACGCGCCCGCGCACCGAGCCGTGCGATCGCATCGACGGAACAAGCGTTGTCTGTACCGTACGGGCTCGGATGCACGATCACGACACGGGACAAGCCAAGCACCTTCTGATGCGCCAGCAGACTTTCGACGGACGCATCACCCGGCGTATAAACACGCGCCGGCGACCACGGAAAGCTGTTGCCCGGCCCGAATACGTGGACATGACAGTCCGTGGCGCCAGGCGGCACATCGAATGCAGGCTTTGTGTGCGTTACGCCGTGAATGGTTGGATGTGTCATGCGGCAGCCTCGCCTTCGGATTGCATCTAGCGCGATTTCCCGGCCAGCATGCACAGGCGGACCAGTCTCAGCAAGACGTTGCGCCACGCGATGCTTCAAACTGGACGCAGGAAAGTCGCCGCTTGCCCGCCGCCAAGTCTTCCCCGCATATGCTGGGATTGAAGATCCGCGTGATCAAACAAATAAGGGAGTTCTCATGCTGACAATCACCCGCATCATATTCGGATTTATAGCGATCGCGCTCGCGGCAACCAGCGCGCGGGCCGAGACGAACGAGGTTCGCATAACCAAGCAGCCCGGCCTCCTCTACCTGCCGATGATCCTGATGGAGGCCGGCGGACTGATCGAGAAGCATACGAAGGCAGCCGGCCTCGGCGATGTCAAAACGACCTGGGTCACGTTCAACAGTGGTGGCGCTGCGACCGACGCGCTGCTGTCTGGCAACGTCGAATTCGTCACCAGCGGCGCGTCCAACATGTTGCTGCTTTGGGACCGCACGAAGGGCCAAGTGAAGGGCGTCGCAGCTTGTGGTGGCATGCCGATGTATCTGGTCACCCGCAATCCGGCGATCAAGTCGCTCAAGGATTTCACGGAGAAAGACAAGATCGCGGTTCCGACGATCAAGGTTTCATCGCAGGCGACCATGTTGCAGATGGCAGCCGAGAAGGAATTCGGTCCGGGCCAACACGGCAAGCTTGATAGCATCACCATCCAGCTCGGCCATCCGGATGCAACGCTATCACTGCTATCGCCGATCAGCGAAATCAACAGCCATTTTTCCTTGCCGCCCTACCAGAATATCGCGCTGAAAGATCCGGGCGTGCACAAGGTTTTGAGCTCGATCGACGTGTTCGGCGGACCGGTGAACAACGCCATCGTCTTTGCAGCCGCAAAGTTCCACGACGCCAATCCCAAGACCGTCGGGGCTGTGATCGCGGCGATGACCGAAGCTATGCAGATGATCAAGAACGAGCCAAAGCGCGCAATCGAGATCTATCTCGGGCAGGTCAAGGAAAAGCTCAGTGCTGAAGAACTGATCGAGCTGTTGAAGGAGCCAGGCGTCGTGTTCGACGTCGCCCCGGTCGGTATGCAGAAGTTCGCGACCTTCATGGCCAAGGTTGGCACCCTCAAGACCGCGCCGGCCAGCTGGAAGGACTTTTTCTTCGCCGAAGCGCACGCGTTGCCCGGCAACTGATCGGCAACCTGCGCTTAGCTTGCTAGGCGCTTGAGGGACCGGATCAAACGCGAACGAGGACCCTGATCGGGGCCCTCGTTCGATGGTTGTCTCAGCCTACCAAACCGCTTACTCGGCAGCTTCCTCGGCCGGGCGACGGCGGCGGCGAGCCGGAGCATCGCTGCC
>JANOOW010000386.1:0-5485 GCA_031421555.1 Hyphomicrobiaceae bacterium
GATCGCCAACGCGGCAATCTTCTGGCTCCCCGGTCTCACTACGGGGTCGCGCTGCCCTCCCAGAATTCCAGTACGTTACTGGATTAATTCCCGGACCGTCCGCCCGCTTCCACACTCGGAACGCCTTCGAAGCGCGCCCTCGTGAAGCGGAACATGAGCAGTATCTCATACGCCGGCGAGGCGGGGATAACTTTGGCGGTGGGTTGGGAATGCGGAGTGGGAGTGGAATATGTCCGGCCGGTAACTAGTCCGTCGCAGCATTCTCTCCCTTCTCGTCATGGCCGCGTAGGCGGCTATCCACGACAAGCCTCCGCGAGGGCGCGACTGATCGATCATGAGGTTGCTGCGACAGGTCATTCTCACCACGAAACCATCCCTGCTGCCCGTTGTCGTGGATGGCCGCCTTCGCGGCCATGACGAAAAATAGGGCGACCCGGGAACAAGCCGACCATAACCGTCCCACGAATCCGTCTACGAAACACACCCTCCCCTTCTCGTCATGGCCGCGCGACCACTTGGAAGTCACCTTGCGGTGGAGGCGGCCATCCAGGGCAAGCCTCGGCGAGCGCGCGGCTGCGGTTGACGCTTTGCACCATCAAGCCGTGGTTTCGGTTGCCCCTTCCCTGCTCGCCTTGATCGAACCGGAACCAGGGCGTAGATGTTGAAGCCAAACCTACAAGCCGAGGAAATCCCATGCGCGACGAGATCATGCAGGCGGTCAAGGATGCGATGAAGGCTGGCGAAAAGGCCCGCCTCTCGACGCTGCGAATGGTGCAGGCGAAGATCAAGGACGCCGACATCGCAGCCCGCCCAGCGAAAGAGAAGATCACCGACGCGGAGATCGTCGATCTGCTGGCGCGCATGGTGAAGCAGCGCCGCGAGTCTATTTCGCTCTACGAGCAAGGCGGTCGGCCGGAACTTGCAGATCAGGAGCGCGCCGAGATCAAGGTGATCGAGGGCTTCATGCCAACCCAGCTCGATGAGGCCGGGATCACCGCTGCCATCAACGGCATCATCGCGCAGACCGGCGCGGCGAGCGTCAAAGACATGGGCAAGGTGATGGCGGTTCTGAAGGAAAAGTACGCCGGCCAGATGGACTTCGCCAAAGCCAGCGCCCTCGTCAAAACCCAACTCGCATAGAGGCTTTCCGTTTGCCCCCCTGTGGATAACGGGCACGGCTGGCGGCGCACGGCATGAACACGCCATTTAGCCGCGCGAATCGCTTAAACTCCCGTCATGCGCTTCTCCCCGGCTTTTCTCGATGAAATCCGCGCGCGATTGCCTGTCAGCCAGGTCGTCGCGCGCAAAGTTGCGTTGAAGCGGAAGGGGCGCGAATTTTCCGGCCTCTCGCCCTTCAAGGTGGAGAAGTCGCCGTCGTTCTTCGTCAACGACGTCAAGGGCTTCTATCACTGTTTTGCCTCCGGCGAGCACGGCGATATCTTCAAGTTCGTGATGCTGACCGAGGGCTTGAGCTTTCCCGAAGCGGTCGAAAGACTTGCCGCCGAAGCTGGCGTGCCAATGCCCAAGCAGGTTTTTGGCGACGAGGGCCGTGACCAGGCCCGGCAGGACGAGCGCACGCGGCTGTATAATTTGCTCGAAGCGTCGGCGAAGTTCTTCGAAGACGCGCTGCATGCGTCTGCCGGTCAGGAGGC
The DNA here is from genome assembly GCA_031421555.1 of Hyphomicrobiaceae bacterium. Lineage (GTDB taxonomy): Bacteria > Pseudomonadota > Alphaproteobacteria > Rhizobiales > Hyphomicrobiaceae > JAKFWF01. The sequence continues at coordinate 1,653 of JANOOW010000386.1, forward strand.
GCGCTCATACCTCGAGCGGCGCGGCCTGAAACGGGAGACGATATCGAAATTTCGCCTCGGTTTTGGACCGTCCGGACGTTCCGCCCTCAAGGATCATTTGCTGAGGCTTGGCTTCACCATACCCGAGATGATCACATCGGGCATGCTCATCGGCGGCGACGATATCCCCGTTCCCTACGACCGGTTCCGCAATCGCGTGATCTTTCCGATCACCGATCTGAAGGACCGGGTAATCGCATTCGGTGGCCGCGCGCTGGAGAAGGATGTTCCGGCGAAGTACCTCAATTCGCCTGAGACGCCGCTGTTTCACAAAGGCGGCATCCTGTTCAACGCCGCGAAGGCCAGGATTTTGGCCCATGAACGCGAACAAATAATCGCCGTCGAAGGCTACATGGATGTCGTGGCGTTGACGGAAGCAGGCTTCGGCCAAGCCGTCGCCCCGCTCGGTACGGCGTTGACTGAAGATCAGGTCAAGCTGCTGTGGCGGATGTGCCCCGAACCGATCTTGTGTTTCGATGGTGACACGGCTGGCCAAAAGGCTGGTTTCCGGGCCATCGACACCGTTCTTCCCCACCTGAAACCGGGCTTGAGCGTCGCCTTTGCATTCCTGCCCGACGGGCTTGACCCGGATGACCTCATCCGCCAGCAAGGGCCGGATGCGATGCAGGCGATCCTGAGCAGCGCCCGTCCGCTCGCCGACATGCTGTTCAAGCGGGAATGGGACAGCGGACAATGGACGACGCCCGAGAGGCGCGCGCAGCTGGAGCAGCGCTTGTTCAAGCTGGTCGGTGGCATCGCGGACGATAGCGTGCGCGGCCATTACACGCAGGCGATGCGAACCAAATTGCGCGAGGCGTGGGGGGCGATCGCACCGCCCGCCGGTTTCGAGCAGAACCGTAGCTGGAAGACTGGGGGCGCTGGTTTCGCGAGCTCGGGCAAGCGTGCATCGCACCTGCCGTTCAAGACGAAAACCGGTCAGAATGCGCGCCCGAACGCTTCGATGTCGCGAAGTCCTGGATACCCGCGGAAGGCCTTCAATCCTGGCCAGCCGTGGGAACATTCGCCGCCCAGTTCTGCTCTCCGGCAGAATATTCTGGCGAGCAGCGGGCCGGCTCCGTCCTTGCCGTACAGAGAGGCTCTGCTGATGTCGGCCGTGCTCAACCATCCCTGGTTATTGGAAGATCAGACTGAGGAGATCGCCAATATGAACCTCACGGCCCCTGCGCTTTCCAGGTTACGCAACTGTGTCCTTTCTCTAGATTTTGCAGAAAAATCACTTGACAGGGCGGGTTTACGCTCCCACTTGACCCAACTGAGCATGGGGAAGGTTGTCGAGCATATTGAGCGGATAATAACCCACAGGTGCGACCGCTTTGCGGAGCCCGATACCGAACGAGCCGAGGTGAACGCTGGCTGGCGCCACGCCCTCGCGCTGCATGAACGGCAATCGGGCCTGAGCAAAGCCTTGGCGGCGGCGGAGCAGGAGTGGCATGACACTGAAAGCGAAGAAGCGTTCGCTCGCATTCGCGAGGTCAAAAGCTTAATTACGAACTCTAAGGTTTTGGAACCATCTTTCGATACTTGAGACGACCTCATCGGGCCGATCGCGGAGATCGCCTTGCCGTTAACGGAACGTTTCTCAAGCTCGCTGGATTTTGATCGGCCGCGTTTCTTTTTACAACTGCAACTGTAAGAAAAAGTTCAACTGCTGGAACATCGAAAGCATGCAAACTTCGTTCAATCTGTTACGGCCGCCCCAAGGGCAGACGCGCTTTAGCGCAGCGGGCCGAAATGCAGATTGGGCGCCGCATATCGATGGCCGGCTCGCACCGCACCCTTCGTGACTGGCTAGCGTTAGTTTTCTGACGAGCGTTAGCCAACACCAACATCGCCTTTCAAAGAGATGAAACGACCGATGGCGCAAAAGACCGACGACCAGGCAGCTCCTGCTGCCGAGGCGCCGGAGCGCGATAGCCCGCTGCTCGATTTGTCCGATGCGGCGGTCAAGCGATTGATCAAGTCCGCGAAGGCGCGCGGCTACGTCACCTATAACGAGCTGAACAAGGTCCTGCCCTCGGAAGAAGTGACTTCCGAGCAAATCGAGGACGTCATGTCGATGTTCTCGGAGATGGGGATCAACGTCGTCGAACAGGAAGAGGGTGAAGAGGCCGCCGCTGACGAACCAGCGGACGAGGACGAAACAGGACGCGCTGTCACCGCCCAAAATGTGCCCGTCAAGGCTGAGGCACGCGCCGAGCCATCGGAGCGTACCGACGATCCGGTGCGCATGTATCTGCGCGAAATGGGCACCGTCGAGTTGCTCTCGCGCGAAGGCGAAATCGCCATCGCCAAGCGCATCGAAGCCGGCCGCGAAGCCATGATCGCCGGCCTGTGCGAGAGCCCGCTGACGTTCCAAGCCATCATCATCTGGCGCGACGAACTCAACGACGCCAAGATCCTGCTGCGCGACATCATCGACCTCGAGGCGACCTACGAAGGTCCCGAAGCCAAGGCCATCCCGCCGCTCGTGCCCGGCGAGCCGGCACCTGGCGGCATCCCGCAAGGACCTCGGCCAGCGCATCTACAGCCGAGCCAAGGTCCATCGGCCGCGATCATGGCGGGCGAAATCCCGACCGAAGGCGCCGACGCCGACGATGAGGATGATTACGAGAACGCGCTGTCGCTAGCCGCCATGGAAGCCGAACTGAAGCCGAAGGTTCTCGAAACTTTCGACAACATCGCGGCCGCCTACAAGAAGCTGCGCAAGCAGCAGGACAAGAAGCTGGAACTGCAGGTTGCCGGCGAACAGAACCCGCGCCAGCAGCAGAAGATCTACGAGAAGGTCCGCGAGGAGATCATTGCCGACGTCAAGTCGCTCTCGCTCAACAACAATCGTATCGAGAGCCTCGTCGAGCAGCTGTATGCGATCAACAAGCGCCTGATCGGCTATGAAGGCCAGTTGATGCGGCTGGCCGACAGCTACGGCGTGCTGCGTCAAGACTTCATCGACGAATATTACGGCAACGAACTCGATAAGACCTGGCTCGACCGGGTATCCAAACTCGGCCGCAAGGGCTGGTCAAACTTCGTCAAGAACGAGCGCCAGAAGGTCGAGACCATCCGCTCCGAGATCTTCAGCCTGGCAACCGAAACCGGTCTCGAAATCACCGAGTACCGCCGTATCGTCCGCCATGTGCAAAAAGGTGAGCGCGAAGCCCGCCAGGCCAAGAAGGAGATGGTGGAGGCCAACCTCCGTCTCGTGATCTCGATCGCCAAGAAGTACACCAACCGCGGCTTGCAGTTCCTCGATCTGATCCAGGAAGGCAACATCGGTTTGATGAAGGCGGTCGACAAGTTCGAGTACCGGCGCGGCTATAAGTTCTCGACCTACGCGACGTGGTGGATCCGGCAGGCGATCACCCGCTCGATCGCCGACCAGGCGCGCACCATCCGCATTCCCGTGCACATGATCGAGACGATCAACAAGATTGTGCGCACGAGCCGGCAGATGCTGCACGAGATCGGGCGCGAACCGACCCCGGAAGAGCTTGCCGAGAAGCTTGCGATGCCGCTGGAGAAGGTGCGCAAGGTTCTCAAGATCGCCAAGGAACCGATCAGCCTCGAGACGCCGATCGGCGAAGAGGATGATTCAAATCTCGGCGATTTCATCGAAGACAAGAACGCGTTGTTGCCGATCGACGCGGCGATCCAAAGCAATCTGCGTGAAACGACAACGCGTGTATTGGCATCGCTGACACCGAGAGAAGAGCGGGTGCTGCGCATGCGCTTCGGCATCGGCATGAATACGGATCATACGCTGGAAGAGGTCGGCC
>JANOOW010000387.1:0-3733 GCA_031421555.1 Hyphomicrobiaceae bacterium
GCATAGTCCTTGTGCCAGTTGCAAATCTCGGTGCCGTAGATCGTGTTCGGGCTGCCGAACGCGCGGATGAACCGCTCGATCCACGAAATCGAGTCCGAAATGTGCGAGCCGCTCGGCGTCGTCACCGAAAATGCGACCTGCTCGGGTCCATGCCGATCGCGGATGACGCCCATTCGAGTTGCGATCTCGTTCAGAGCCGCGTCCCAGGTAATCGGCTCCCAGCCGGCATCGGCGGCGCCTTTGGGGCTCGTGCGCCGCATCGGCTGCGTGATCCGGCCGGGATGATAGACAAGCTCGGGGGCCGCCCGCCCTTTCGGACAAAGCTTCTCGCCAGTGGGGTGCCCAGGCAGCGGGTCGATCCGTACCAGACGGCCGGCATCAACGACCGCGACGCAGCCGCAGCGCGAGCGGCACTGCGTACAGAATGCGGCAATCTGTTGAGGCTCAGTCATCGGCATCCCCGCTAGTCGCGCGTTTGACCGGCCTTCGCCGGGATGGTTCGAGCTGCGGTGGCGATCCGCGATCCGGTATTGGCGGCCATCTTTTTCGTCTTGATTGAGAGGCAAAGCCCAAACCAGGTCAACGACCTGACTGTAATTCGTAGCTGGTAAGACTGGTTAGCGCCAAAGCCCACCTAACTGTCGTCGCCTGCCATAACGCGAGGGTGGCGACTCCGGCAGGGCTCGAACCTGCGACATCTCGCTTAGAAGGCGAGTGCTCTATCCAGCTGAGCTACGGAGCCTGTCACACGGGCGCCCCCAAGCCGGGGCGGCTCGATATAACATAACGCAAGCCGACGCGAGCGGGAAAGTTCGAACCTCGACACTCACGCATTAACCATCGCGAAAAGGCAGTGCTTGCTTCGCCGCTGCGCAAGCCGCATCGGAATGCTCATGCTCACAAAATTGCGATACCCATTGAAGTGCACAAGGTGGCTTGGAGCCGCCTTTTGCCTTTGCATGATCACGCAGCCATGCTTCGCGCACCCTCACGTGTGGGTGAAGGTCGACGCCACTGTCCTGGTCGAGGGCAAAATGTTCACCGGCCTGCGCTATGTCTGGCACTTCGACCAGGCATATCTGCAATCGCTACTGGAGATGTTCGATAGCGACAAGGACGGCGTCCTTTCTGAATCGGAACTAGCTGCTTGGCTAGACCTCAGCTTGAAGACGCTGATCGACCGAAAACTTTTTACCACCGCGCGCGCCGGCAAGCAGAAGCTTATCTTTGCCTCCCCGCGCGAGGCTAGCGTGAGGAAAAACGAAACCGGGCTGGACTTTGCGTTCCTGGCACCTTTGGCAAAACCGGCGGCCATCAGCGGCACCGAACTTCAGATCGACATCTACGATCCGACCTTCTTCAGCGGCTTCGACTACGCCGCTGATCCGCCAGCAGTGGTCGAGGCGGCTCCGGAGCTAAAATGCCGATCCACCGTGGCGCTGAATCCGGCAGGCGAACAGCAGAAGGTGATCGATGCGTTCATGAAGGTTTTCGGCCGCGCCGATGCCAAGGTGCCGCCGGCCAAAACACTGACGATCAACTGCGGCGATTGACCCGCCGCCCGTCCGCGGGTCGGTGGGGACTTTCACAGAAAAAAGCCCGGCCCCAGTGATATGCGCACCCCGGGCCGCACTGACCTCCCGAGCCGGGAAGGCAAACTCGGCGGCACCCAGGCCAGCTTGCCGCTACTTTCAATTGACAATCATTTGCAACTGGGCTCCACTTCGGGAGTTGATGCGGGCTGGGCGGTCGTTGCCAAGCTAGATAATCAAGAGGCGCGGGCGGACGAATGAGCGAATCGGCGGTTGAAACCTTGACTTCACGCGGCTGGCGAAAAGCATCCAATAACCCGCCTCTCGAAGAAGTTTTCAGGAGCATACGCGTTCCAATTACCGGTGGCAGTTGGAAACGTTTCCTCGCATTCGCCGGCCCGGGATATCTTGTCGCGGTCGGCTACATGGATCCGGGCAATTGGGCCACGGCGCTCGCTGGTGGATCGAAGTTCGGCTACGCACTCCTCTTCGTGGCTTTGCTCTCCAATTTCATGGCGATCCTGCTGCAAGCGCTTTGTGCCAGGCTCGGCATCGCCTCCGGACGAGATCTTTCGCAGGCCTGCCGCGACGCGTACCCGAAGCCCGTCGTATGGGCGCTGTGGCTGCTAGCGGAACTAGCGATTTGCGCCACCGATCTTGCCGAGGTGATCGGCACCGCTATCGGGCTCAACCTCCTGTTCGGCATCCCGCTGGAAGCGGGCGTCATCATCACCGCGCTAGATGTGTTCCTGATCCTCGCGCTGCAGAACCTCGGCTTCCGTTGGATCGAGGCTTTCGTGATCGCGCTGCTCGTGGTGATCACGGTGTGCTTCACGGTTCAGATCTCGCTCGCCAGTCCGGATTGGGGACCGCTGCTGCGCGGCTTCCTGCCCACGACCCAGATCGTCTCCAACCCCGACATGTTGTTCCTCGCGCTCGGCATCATCGGCGCAACGGTGATGCCGCATAATCTTTACCTGCACTCGGCGATCGTACAGACCCGCGCCTATGGCGACAGCATCGAAGAGAAGCGCTCGGCGTTGAAGTACGCGACGATCGACTCGACGCTCGCGCTGATGTTTGCCCTGCTGATCAACGCTTCGATCCTGATCCTCGCCGCCGCCACCTTCCACAAGACCGGCCGCACTGAGATCGCCGAGCTTGGCGAGGCGCACGGACTGTTGCTGCCGCTGCTCGGCGCTTCGATCGCGCCCACACTTTTCGGCTTGGCATTGTTGTGTTGCGGATTGAACTCGACCGTCACGGCGACGCTCGCCGGCCAGGCGGTGATGGAAGGCTTCATCAACTTCCGGCTGAAACCATGGATGCGCCGTCTGGTGACGCGGCTCGTTGCGATCGTACCGGCGGCGGTCGTGACGATTATCTACGGGTCTAGCGAAACGGGAAAGCTGCTCGTTCTCAGTCAGGTTGTGCTGAGCTTCCAGTTGCCGTTCGCGATTGTGCCGCTGATTATGTTCACCGCCGACCGGGCGAAGATGGGTGCGCTTGTGGCGCCCCGATGGATGACGTTTCTGGCCGTTATCGTCGCTGTGATCATCATCGTCTTGAACGTCAAGCTGCTGTTCGATACCGCGTTTGGCGCGAGCTAGCCCTTCTTTTTTGCAGCCTCGATCGCTGGAATGATGAACTGGTTGGTCAACTCCACCGTGAGCGGACCGACGTGCTTGTATACGATCCGCCCAGCGCCATCGACGACAAACGTCTCGGGCATACCGTACACGCCCCATTCGATGGCGGCCCGCCCGCTGGCATCTACACCGACCGCGTCGAACGGATTGCCGAGCCGGCTGAGAAACCGCAGCCCGCCGGGATCGGGATCCTTGTGGTTGATGCCGAACAGCCGCACGCCTGTCTGGCGCTTCAAACCGATGAGGATGGGGTGCTCTTGCACGCACGGCACACACCACGATGCCCAGAAATTGACGACCGTGACATCACCGCGGGCAAGATCGGCGGTCGCAAAACCAGGCACCGGTTGACCGTTGCGAACGAGACCGGCCAATGCTGGAAGATCGACCAGCGGCGCCTGCTTACCGATTAGTACCGACGGCAGTTTCGATGGGTCGGCAGTGCGCAGTGCGTAGCCGAACAATGCCGCCAAGCCCGCGAAGAACAGGGAACCGCTTTACAGAATTTAGACCAGCGCCCAACCCGCATCGAAATGCACGGCGCCGGTGCGG
>JANOOW010000388.1:0-4339 GCA_031421555.1 Hyphomicrobiaceae bacterium
GATGCCGTCGGCGGCGATGTTGACAATCTGACTTTATCCGATCGGCGTGCGCAGGCGGTCGCCGAGATCCTGTCGAGCGCATTCAACGTGCCGCCGGAAAACCTCGTAACGCAAGGTTACGGCGAGCAGCATCTGAAGATCCCGACGCAGGACGCCGAGCGGCAGAACCGCCGTGTCGCAGTGCGCCGTATCACGCCACTGATGTCGGAAAGCAATCGGTAGCCTTTGTGAGATACGTTGAGTGTTCGTCGCCGGCCGGGACCCTTCCCGGCCGGCGAAATTTTTAGCGTAACCATTGCGGCTTCACTGCGAAAGTTATCCCCGCCTCTCCTACCCGTGCGATACTGCTCCTGTTTCGCAACTGCCCGGCGATTGCGAAAACTACCAGCCGCGCTTATGTGGCGGTACGGGTCGAACGACCAAGTTCTGCAAGGAGTTTCCAATGGCCGACGTCGAGATTCATCAGTTTCCCTGTTTGTCCGATAACTATGGGGTGCTCCTGCGCGATAGCGTTAGCGGCCTAGTCGCCGCGATCGATGCGCCGAACGCCGATCAGGTCGAGGCGGCACTAACGCAGAGAGGCTGGAAGCTTACCCACATCCTCACCACCCATCATCATGCCGATCACACCGATGGAAATCTTGCGCTGAAGGAGCGGTATCGCTGTACGATCGTCGGACCGCGTGCGGAAGCCGCGAAGATCCCCGGCATCGACACCCAGGTGGGCGAAGGCGACACCTTCAAGTTCGGCGAGGTCGAAGTGCGCGTGTTCGATACGCCGGGACACACGCTGGGTCACATCTCATACTGGTTGCCAGAGGTTGGCGTGGCTTTCGCCGGCGACACGATGTTCGCGCTGGGCTGCGGACGCGTGATCGAAGGCACCATGGAAATGATGTGGAACTCATTGGCCAAACTGACCAAGTTGCCGGCCGATACGGTCATCTACGCCGGTCATGAGTATACCGCCGCCAACGCGAAGTTTGCGCTCACCATCGAGCCGGAGAACGCTGACCTGCAAAAGCGCGCCAAGGAAATCGATGCACTGCGCGCGAGCGGCAAGCCGACGCTGCCAACGAGGCTCGAGGACGAACTTGCGACCAACCCGTTCCTGCGGGTCACGAGCCTTGCCATCCGCAAGCGTCTCAATCTCGAAAACGCGAAGGATTGGCAAGTATTTGCCGAAGTGCGCGAACGTAAGAACAAGTCGTGATGGATCACCGGTGCGGGCCTCCCGAGTACTGACGATGTTGTCCGCGTGCTCAGTGCGCGCGACGCCTGGGTGCGTCGACGCTTGTCGACTGCGCAGCAGCGCGCGGCTCTTTCAACGGTTTCGATCGCGGCCGGTGCGGCGCGAGCGTGAGCCATCAAGACGGGAAAAAGTGGCACGCTCAGGATGGCACGATGGCGCGCTACGGCTTATCCACGATATTCTAACTTCCTTCGATTGCTCTAAGTATCAGTAATACTTGCATATTTTTCCAGCGCGCTGAACAGCGTCCCAGGTGCGCTTGCGGCTGTGATGCGACTCGGAAAAGGTCGACGAAAGCACCCAAGCGATTCGCGAAGCAGGAGTTTGAATAATGAAGCGCCAGTCCTCAGGACCCATTTTGAGCGCTGTGTTCGTCGATTACGACAACATTTATCTGTCACTGAAGCGTAAAAGCGAAGAAGCCGCCAAGCGGTTCGCCAAGGACGCGCTGTCTTGGGTGAAGGAGATCGAGACCGGCAGGCTTATTACGCCGACGAACGGTTACGGCAATGACATCGATCGCCGGATCGTGATGAATCGCTGTTACGGAAACCCCGTGCCGCGCCGCAACTCCAGCGACAACTCGACCGACATGAACTCGTTTCCGTTCGTGCGGCATCACTTCCTGCGCGCCGGCTTCGAGATCGTCGATTGTCCGCCACTTACAGCACAACTGAAGAATTCGTCAGACATTCGCATGGTGATGGATGTGCGCGATTACCTCACGCACGACACCTACTTCGACGAGTTCGTGATTCTGTCTGGCGACGCCGACTTCACGCCCGTGCTGCACCGCTTGCGCGCCCATGCGCGCCGCACCGTAATCTTCGCGAATGATTATACGGCAGCACCGTACACCGCGATCAGCGATGGTGAGGTGCGCGAAGCCGACCTCATCAACTTGTTGCTCGAAGGCAAGTTGCCCGGTCACAAAGAAGGCGACGAGCCGGCCGTCATCACGGCAAGCGTACAGAACGAGAGCGTCGCCCGCGCGATCATCGCCGAAGTCGTCGCTGGTGTGAGATCGTCGCCGATGCCATTGCCGCTCGAGGCGCTGGCCGATCGCGCTCTGCGCACGCTTGGGCACGATAAAACGATCGGTACCAACTGGGCCGGTGCCGGTAGTTTTCGCGAATTGCTGTTGAAAGGGCTGCCGGAGGAGATCCGCCTCACCGACCAGCCGCCGTACCTCGCCTTCGAAGTTCGCCGCGCAATCCCGGCCGAGCAAATCGTAACCGAGCGCCGGCCGGTCGCATCAGAAGCTCGCGGCGAGTTGCGTGGCGAAGTAAAGCACGACGCGCGCCACGATCAGGGCATTGAAGCTCGCGCCGATCAGCCTACCGCACCGCGCACCGAAGGCCGCCTGGAGATCCGCGACGATCGCAATGAGAGGCCGGCGCCCGATATGCGCGCGAGCTTCCTCGACCAGCAGCAAGCCGCTCGCCAGCAGCAACCAGTAGCGCGCACGCAGTCGCAGTTGCGCGACATCGACACCGTACCGGTCCAGGCACCTATTCGCCGTCCGGCGATAGATGCTCGCCTGCAGTCGACAACGGCCGCGCCGCTGCCGCCGGCTTTCGCGCCACCCGCAGCCCGCCAGCAGGCGCCAGCACAACCAGCGGCGCAGCAAGCGCCTCGCCCACCGGAAGCGCGTGCACCCGAGCGCCTGGCCGCTGAGTCGCGTGCTCCAGAAGTGCGTGCCCCCGAACCGCGCGTCGAGCCACGGCCCGTTGAACAAACGTCGACGCTGCAGCAGTCGATTGCGCGTATTCATGACGCGAGCCAAGCGCCGCCGCTGTCACCGCCAGAGTATCGCGTGCTGTTTGCCGCGATGGCCCAGGAAATCACCGAACAAGGGTTGCTTGGTGCGCAGACGCTGACGAATATCGCCTTGCGGGCGAGTGATTCAGGAATGGACATCCGCCGCGACGACGTGCGGTTCGTCCTCGAAGTCGTGAGCGAACCGGATCCTTGGTTCGAGCAGGGTGCGTCAGCCAACTTGTTCTCCAGCCGGTTCCGAAACTTCGTTGTTTCCCGCTGCCGCGCCGAAGGCTTGAGTCTGTCCGCTGACGAAATCGATCTGATCGATGCCTGGTTTGCCGGCGTGCCATCGCAAGCGGCATCCGCGCAACAGCAGAAGACTAATCCAGTGGCAGCAAAGCAGCCGGCATATCAGCCAGAGCCAGCACCCCAGCGTGGGCCCGCTCCAGCGCAAACCCCAGCGGCTTCGGCCAATCCGGGCTACCAGCAGGACCGTTGGTGGACGAACGAAGAAGCGCGCCAGCAGGGTGCATCGCCGCAGCCCCAGCATGGCTACGGGCGTGCCGCGACCCCGCAGCAGGGTAACGATTACGGCCCAGGCGACGGCGACTTTGGTGCGACAGAAGAGTTCCCGCGCATCGTCAAGAATCGCCTGCGTGGCTAATTGCGCGACGATAGTTGAGCTTTCACATGCAATTCCAACGGCGCTTCTCCAGGAGGGGCGCCGTTACGGCTTGACCATTGCAAGTCCGGCCAATAGGTTCCGGCCGACCCTGACGTCAGGGCCCGTAGCTCAGTGGTAGAGCACCTGACTTTTAATCAGGGTGTCGATGGTTCGATCCCATCCGGGCTCACCAGTCATTTCAATGGTTTGTCGATCTGCCAACGAGCCGGGCAACTGGGCTTGCGGGATTTTTGCGGGAGTCTGTTCCCACTTGCCCCTGCGGACGACCAACTCCGGTCGCCTTCCGTTCTGCTCGACCACTTTCTCCGCTGCTTCGATGAGCCTTGAAAGTTCTGCCGCCGAGTAGTGCGTCGTGATCCGCCCGGAGCGATGGCCGAGAAGATCCTGTCGGTCTTCGAAACTAACTCCGGCGGCGCGCAGGCGTCGACCGAAGGTGTGCTTTAGATCGTGCACGCGCACTTGACGTAGTGCCGTGCGTTTCCTCGCACGTACCCAAGCCGAGGTCATCATTCGCGTCACAGGGTGACCTCGAAAGGTGAACACGAACTCCAGGTGAGTCCCACGGCAAGCTTCAATTACGGATCGTGCGATCCGGTTGATGACGACAAGTCGCTCGTCGCCATTCTTCACGCGGGAACGCG
>JANOOW010000389.1:0-2357 GCA_031421555.1 Hyphomicrobiaceae bacterium
CGGCAACGCAACGCGCCGAAAAGGCGAGCGAGCTTATCTGCCTTTGAAGTCCGGCTTGCGCTTCTCGTTGAACGATTTGATGCCTTCGATCCGGTCTTCGGTTCCCACGGTCCGGTTGTAGGCTTCGATCTCGAACGAGTAACCGTTCGAGCGGTCGAGGTCGGTTGCCTTGTCGATCGAGCGCTTTGCCTGGCGCACGGCAATCGGCGCGTTCGACGCGATACGGGTGGCAATTGCGATCACCCCGGCCATCAGTTGAGCGCCGGGCAGCACGCGGTTGGCGAGACCCCAGGCCAAGGCATCGGCGGCACTGAACGGCTGTCCCGAAAGGATGACTTCCTTGGCGCGGCGCACGCCCACCGCACGCGGCATGTTCTGCGTGCCCATCGCGCCGGGGATGATGCCGAGCGCAACCTCGGTCTGGGCAAAGCGCGCGTGATCGGCGGCATAGATAAAATCGCACGCCATCGCCAGTTCGCAGCCACCGGCGTAGGCCGCACCATTGACCGCTGCGATGATCGGCAGCGGGCAGTCCAGCATCGCGCGGATGGTTTGCTCGACGATGGCGTGCTGGCGGCGCCACGTGGCGTCGGACATACCGTTGCGCTCCTTGAGGTCGGCACCGGCGCAGAACGCCTTTTCGCCAGCACCGGTGAGGACGAGACAACGCGCTGCATTCGGCTCGATGTAATATTGGGCGAAGCAGTCGCGTAGTTCCTCCATCATTGTCGTGTTCATCGAATTCATCGAAGCCGGCCGGTTCATGGTCACGACCGTCACGTGCGGTGCCGGATTGGTCAGCGCGAGCGTCTCGAATTCCGTCTTCATTGCAAACCTCGGTTCATGCAGGGCAGCTCTTGATGTATGCGTTGTTGCCGGGTGCCAGCGCAAATGGCAAGTTCCGGCACATTCTGTTGCAACAGGTTTGACGCACTGATGAACCTCTCCCGCACCCTGCAGACCGTCGCGCGCCATCTGGGCCAAGCGCCGGCGATCACGTTCGAGGGACGGCAGCTGACCTATGCAGCGTTCGAACATCAGGCGGCGACCATCGCCGGTGCGCTCGCCAGCCGGCACGGGCTGAAGGCTGGTGACCGGGTGGCTCTGATCATGGAGAACAGCCTCGAGTTTCTCCCCGCGCTTTACGGCATCTGGCGGGCGGGGCTATGCGCCGTTCCGGTCAACGCGAAATTGCACGCGAAGGAGATGGCTTGGATCGTTGAAGATAGCGGCGCGAAGCTCGTGCTGGCGTCTGCCGGCGTCGCCGGAAATCTGTCCTCGCTCACCGATCAGGCTTTCCCGCCGGCGATCGTTGCCCGCACGCGTGATTGGATGTCGATGCTGTTCGCCGATCCGATCGTGCACCCGCCCGCCGACCCCGACGAAGAAGCCTGGATCTTCTATACGAGTGGCACCACCGGCCGGCCGAAGGGTGCAATTCTCACGCATCGCAATCTGCTCTTCGCCGCGCACGCCTACTATGCCGATATCGACTTTATCGACGATCGCGACTGCATGCTGCACGCCGCTCCGCTAACGCATGGTGCCGGGCTGTACGCCTTAGCCCACATCGCGCGTGGGTCGCATCAGATCGTGTTTTCGTCGTTTGAGCCGGCTCAAATCTTCGAGGCGTTCGCGACGCGCAAAAACGTCTCGATGTTTGCCGCACCGGCCATGGTGGTCCGGTTACTGAACGACACGAGGGCTGGCTCGACGGATGTGCGCGGTCTCAAGACCATCGCTTACGGTGGCGCACCGATGCACGTCACCGACCTCAAGCGCGGCATCGAAATTTTCGGTCCGAAATTCTTTCAGGTCTATGGCCAGGGTGAATCGCCAATGACGATTACCGGGCTGACCAAGGCGTTTCATGCCGATGCGGCGCATCCAGATTTCGAGATGCGGCTTGCCTCGGCTGGCATCGCGCGCACCGGCACCGCTTTCAGAATCGTCGATAGCGGCGGCAAGGACGTACCCTTTGGCGAGATCGGCGAGGTCATCACCAAGAGCGACTGCGTGATGACGGGCTATTGGAACAATGCCGACGCCAACAAAAAGGCTTTGCGCGACGGCTGGCTGTGGACCGGTGATCTTGGCGCCGTCGAAGCTTCTGGGTTCCTCACTGTGAAGGACCGCTCGAAAAGCGAGCTGCGCGACTGGCTGGGCAAGGGATGATCAACTTCACTCCGACGCCGGGCCGGGCCTGTCTAGGATCCGGCAGCCTTATGACCATTGAGCTTGTTCGGCTGCTCAGCTGCGCCGTTCTTGATCGCCGAAATGGAATCGCGTCCGAGGGTGACGTTCTTGCAGGCGCGGATCTGCCCATTGTCGAACGTCCAGCATTCGCCGTTGTCGTC
>JANOOW010000390.1:0-18411 GCA_031421555.1 Hyphomicrobiaceae bacterium
CCTGGAGAGGTCGAACTGCGCGACGAGGCCATTGCACCGCCGGGCCCGGACGAGGTGTTGATCGCAACCTCGTTCAGCGGCGTCAGCAGAGGCACCGAGCGGCTCGTCATGGCGGGCAAAGTTGGTGAAGCCGAGTGGGAAAGGATGCGCGCGCCCATGCAGGCAGGCGTGTTTCCATATCCCGTAAAATACGGCTATTGCGCGACTGGGATTGTCGAAGCGGGCGAAAAGAGCCTGATCGGCAAATCCGTGTTCGTATTGCATCCGCATCAGGATCGATTTGTCGCGCCGCTTGCAATGGCAACGCCGCTACCGGAAGGGTTGCCGCTGCGTCGCGCCACGCTGGCCGCCAACATGGAAACGGCCCTCAACGCCTTATGGGATTCGGGCGCTGGTCCGGCGGATCGTATCGTCGTGGTGGGGGGCGGCATAGTCGGATTGCTGGCCGGCTATCTCGCCGCGCGTTTGCCCGGTGCCCAGGTCACGCTTGTGGACGTCGCGGCAGAGCGGGCAAGCCTTGCCGCAGCGCTTGGTATGTCATTCTCCGTTCCCGCCGGCTGCCCGGCCGATGCCGACGTCGTGTTCCACACCAGCGCGTCCGCGCCCGGTCTTGCAACGGCCATCGGCGCTGGCGGTTTCGAGGCCACCATCGTCGAGCTGTCCTGGTATGGAGACGGCGCAATATCAGCACCGCTGGGAGGTGCGTTTCACAGCCGCCGGCTAAAACTTGTCTCGTCGCAGGTCGGGCATGTATCTGCCAGCCGCCGTGCGCGATGGGATTACCGCCGCCGCCTCGAAGCCGCCTTGTCGCTGCTGCAGGACGCACGGCTCGACGCGTTGATTACACAGGAAATTGCCTTTGAAGATGCTTCCACCACGCTGCCAGCACTGCTCGCCCCCGGCGCACCCGGGTTGGCGCCGGTCATCAGATACCGTGACTGACTAATCTGACTGGCGTATGCTGACGGCAAAATGCGGGGTAAACGTGGAAGATCTAATGGAACAACGCGTTTCGGATTTGGAATCGCTCGTCAACGACATCCCCACCATGGTGAACTTGCGGCACGAACGGATGGAGTCTCAGCTCAGCGAGTTCTCGGGTCGGCTCAACCTGATCGATCGCCAGTTGAACATGCTGACGCGCGACGTTCGCGATTTGCGCAATGGCGTGACGCGGCAGCTGGTCGGCCAGGACGAGCGGCTGAAGGGGATCGAGGATCGGCTTGGGTCGCTGGAGAAAAGCCAAGCTGCGCAAACTGAGCAGTTGTCGATGCTTAACGGAAAACTTGACGAGCTTTTACGCAAGTTGTCTGCGTCACCCACCACTTAAACCTACAAGGCACGCCCATGTACGCCGTTGAAGTTCGCGATCGGATCATGATTGCCCATTCATTGCCGGACCCGTTTTTCGGGCCGGCGCAGCACATGCACGGTGCAACGTTCGTCGTCGATGTGGCGTTCTTCCGCGAGAAGCTGACCAAGCAGAACGTCGTCGTCGACATTGGTGCAGCGCTGACCGTGCTCAACAAAACCCTGAAGCCACTGAGCTATCAGAATCTCGACATGCTACCCGAGTTCAAGGGCAAGCTCACGACGACGGAATTTCTCTGCAAGTACGTATTCGACGCAATGGTGGCGGCCGCCAAGGACGGCGCGCTCGGCGCTGACGGCAAAGGCTTGTCGAAAATCCGCGTGACACTGCACGAAACCGATCTCGCGCGCGCCCTGTACGAGGGACCGATCGGTGTCTGAGACGAGCGTCCGAGTAGCGTTCGCGATTCCGGGCGACATTGATCTGCCAACCGGGGGATACGCTTACGACCGGCGTGTTCTCGCGCTGCTGCCGGACATGGGCGTCGACATCGAGCACACGCCGTTGCCGCGCGCGTTTCCACGGCCGAGCGGTATGGATCTGTGTACGACCGCGCAGGTGCTGGCGGGTGCGCCGGCCGGGACAGTGATGCTGATCGATGGCCTCGCCTATGGCGCGTTTTCGGCGGCGACGCTGGCCTCGATCCCGCACAGGATCGTCGCGTTGGTGCATCATCCGTTGGCGTTCGAGACCGGTATCGGTCCGGAACGCGCCGCAGCACTCCTGGCGAGCGAGACGGCGGCACTTGCCCGCGCCGATCACATCATCGTCACCAGCGCGATGACGGGGGCGATCCTGCAGGCCAACCTTGCGGTGCCACCAGAAAAGATCACCGTTGCCGAGCCCGGCACCGATCCAGCGCCCCGCGCTTCGGGAACCGGATCGCCGCTGCAGTTGCTGGCGGTTGGCTCGGTTGTGCCGCGCAAGGCATACCCGATACTGATCGATGCGCTTGCGGGATTAGCGGGACTGGCTTGGCATTTGACGATTGCTGGCGCGGCGCGTGATCCGCAGGAGCTTGCGCAGGTCGAGGCGGCTATCGCGGCGGCAGGGTTGGCGGATCGCGTCACGCTTGCCGGTGCTGTCGATGATGCGACGCTGGCAGCGCTCTACAACAAGGCCGACCTATTCGTGTTGTCCTCGCTCTTCGAGGGCTACGGCATGGTATTGGCCGAGGCGATGGCGCGCGGGCTGCCGAT
Organism: Hyphomicrobiaceae bacterium; assembly: GCA_031421555.1. Classification (GTDB taxonomy): domain Bacteria; phylum Pseudomonadota; class Alphaproteobacteria; order Rhizobiales; family Hyphomicrobiaceae; genus JAKFWF01. The sequence continues at coordinate 2,572 of JANOOW010000390.1, forward strand.
CGTGTGCACGACCGGCGGCGCGGCTGCCGAAACGGTGCCCGATGGCGTGGGGATCAAGGTGCCTCCTGGCGACGTGGCAGCGTTGGAAGTTGCGCTGCGCCACGCGATCGTGGATAGCGGATATCGTGACGGGCTGGCCGATGCCTCGTGGGCTGCCGGTCAGAAACTTCCGCGCTGGACCGATACCGCCCGGATCATCGCAAACGTGATCAAGGACGTCGCACGATGAGTTTTTCGCCCGAGTGGCTTGCCCTGCGCGAGCCAGCCGATCATGCATCCGTCAACGCCGAGGTGCGTGACGCGCTGCGGGCAAAGTTTGCGGCCAAAGCTTCGATCCGCGTGGTCGACCTGGGATGCGGGGCGGGCTCGAACCTGCGCGGCACCTGCGGGGCGCTCGGTGCGAAGCAGCACTGGACGCTGGTCGATTACGACGCGAAACTTCTGGCCGCTGCGAAATCCCGCCTTGCGGCGTTCGACCGGAACCGGTTTATCGATGTCGCGTACAAGCAGGCCGATCTCGCGAGCGGGGACCTGAGTGAGGTTATCGCCGGTGCGGACCTTGTCACCGCTGCCGCATTGTTCGATCTGGTTTCAGCTCCTGTTATCAACAAGCTGGTGGCAGCGATCGTGGCCAACCGCCAGTCGTTCTTCACGGTGCTGACCTACGACGGCATCGCCTCCTGGCTCCCGGCGCACGCTGCCGACAACGCGATGCGAGATGCGTTCAACGCTCACCAGCGTGGCGACAAAGGGTTCGGTCCAGCCCAAGGTCCTGCTGCGACGGAAACGCTCGCCACAGCGTTTGCGCGGCATGGCTACACTATCGTGCGCGGCAGGAGCCCATGGGTGCTCGACTGCCGGTTTCTCAAATTGCGCCGCGAACTCGACCAGGGCTTTGCTGGCGCCGTGCAAGAGACCGGCAAACTCAACGCTGCGGATATCGACAGCTGGCTGAAGATGCGGCTTGGCGATGACGATGCCGTCACTATCATCGGGCACGAGGACCTGTTCGCCTATCCCGGCTGACGTCTACGCAGGCACTGGTTGTCCCAATTCCGCCCGGTCCGCCTGCGCCGCTGCATCGGTGCGAGCTAGCTCCCTGTTGGCTTCGGCGCGGCGTGCGATCTCGAACACGATCGCACCGATGACCGATACGGCGATAATGACGACAGCGAGTGCGCTGATCGCCGGCGTCGTACCCTGGCGTACCCGGCCAGCGAGCACCGTCGTCAGTGTCTTGTCGGCAAGGATCGCGAACGTCGTCGTGTTGTAGTTCTCGAATGACGAGAGAAAAGCGATCACCGCCGCCGAGATGACGGCCGGTTTCAGATACGGCAGCAGGATGTGGAAGAACACCTGCGTTGGGGAAGCGCCCAAATCGAGAGCTGCTTCTTCCTGTCCACGATCGTAGCGCTGCAGGCGCGACATGAAGATCAACATGCAGTAGGCGGAGATATATGTCGATTGGCCAAGCGTCGACAGGAACATGCCGTTGTAGACCCTCTCCGAGCCGATCCAGTCGGCCACATCGCGCCAGAAGATGACAGTCGAGATGCCGAGAATGACGCCCGGCGTGAGGACCGGCGAGACGACCACGAGGTAATAAAGTGAGCGCGCGCGGGAGTAGACCTGGGTCATCACCAGTGCTCCGGCAAGACCGAGTGGAACGGACAAAGCCACCACCATCACGCCGATGATGAGCGAGTTCCGCAAGCCCTCCATCAAGCCGCGATCGGAGAACAAGACGCCGAACCATTCGAGCGTCAGGCCTTCGATTGGATAGGCCTGCGGATACTGCGGCGTGTTGAACGCCGACATCCCCATCACGACCAGTGGACCAAACAGGAAACCGAAGAACAGAGCGCTATAGAAACCCATCATCACGCGCCACACGAGAGACGAACTCATCGCGCGATCTCCGAGAAGCTGACCTTGAACAAGCGCATTACCAGCAATACGAAGACGATGCAGGTGAGCAGCAGGATCAGCGCGTAAGCCGAGCCCTGGTTCCAGTTGAAAGCCTGGTAGAAGCGGTCATAGACGATGGGCGTGAACCACAGCGATTTCGGCCCGCCCAGCACGAGGGGCGCGGCCAACGCGCCGGCCGCCAGCATGAACACCAGCGTGCAGCCAGATGCGATGCCGGGCTTGGCGAACGGCATCACGACGTTGAGATGGATGTGCCACCACGGCGCGCCGAGGTCCCGTGCCGCCTCGATCTGATTGTGATCAAGCGCCTCGATGGCATTGTACAGCGGAAACATCATCAGCAGCAGATAGGCGTAGGTGAGGCCGGCGTAGAGCGCGATGTCGCGACCGATGAAATCGATTGGCGCCTCGAGCAGGCCAGCGCCGAGCAACAGCTTATTGATGACGCCACCGGTGCCGAACAAGATGCCGAAGGCGAAGGCGCGCAGCAGTTCGTTCACCCAATAAGGGATGATCAGCAGCAGCATGTAGGTGCGGACTTGGCCGGGGCTGCCGACCTGGGCGAGGAAGTAGGCCATTGGATAGCAGATCACGAAGTTCAAGATCGTGATGAAAATGCTGATGACGATGGTCAACCAAAAAGCATACAAATGCGTGACGTTCCAGTTGGCGGTGGACTGGGTCGAACCGAACAGGAAGTACTGGTAGTTCTGCAGCGTGTAAAAGTCGCGCGGGCCGCCGCGTGCGGACGCCGGCAGCTTCGGATGGAACGAGTAATCGACCATGTACAGCTGCGGCAGCACGATCAGCACCAGCATCCAGAAGCCGACTGCTACGATGAGATAGATCGCGACCGGCCAGCCGTTGCGTTCGATGAATGTGGGTGAGCGCGGGCCAGTGGCGTTGCGGCGTTCAATGATCGCCATCGCCCAAAGCGCGGCGATAATGACGATTGGCAATCCGAATATCAGGAATGCGCTGAGCGGCTTCATTGCAAAGACCTGCTCCCGAGAACCACGGCATCGCGGGGGCTGTAGCTCAATCCGAGCTGCTGCCCTGTCGCAATCGGGCCCTGATCGTCGCGGCGTGACAACGATACGCTGATCGTCTTGCCGGCTGGCCCACTTAAGAATAACTGCGTGGCGTTGCCCTCGAACGCTTGGCTCAAAACATGACCGGTCATCATGGGCGCTTCACCGTTTGACACGATGCGCAACCTTTCGGGCCGAATGAACAGGTTGACCCTATCGCCGGCTTTCAAGCCCTCGCCACGACGCCCGGTCAATCGACCAATGGCCGTGTCGACCAGGGCGTCAGCGCCATCGGTGTCGACAACTGTGCCTTCGAAGCCGTTGTTCTCGCCGACGAAGGACGCGACGAACGCTGTCTTGGGATCATCGTAGACGCTGCGCCCGTCGCCGACCTGTTCGATAACGCCGGCATTCATCACAGCCACGCGGTCGCTCATGGTAAGCGCCTCGCCCTGGTCGTGCGTGATGTAAATGAAGGTGATGCCGACGCGGCGCTGAATACTGCGCAGTTCGTTGCGCATGTGCTGGCGCAATCTGAGATCCAGCGCTGAAAGCGGTTCATCCAGCAGCAGCACTTGCGGCTGGACGGCGAGTGCGCGGGCGATGGCGACGCGCTGCTTTTGGCCGCCCGACAACTCCGACACGCGTTTGTTGCCTTGGTCCGTTAATGCCACGAGGTTGAGGAGGTCCCGCACCTTGGCCATGCGTTCGGGTTTCGCAACGCCACGCACGCGCAGGCCGTAGCCGATGTTCTCCGCGACGGTCATCAGCGGAAACAACGCGAGGTTTTGGAAGATGAGCGCGGTCGGCCGCTTGTTCGGACCGATGCCCGCCATCGGCTTACCGCCGATGCGGATCTCGCCTTGGGAAGGATCGAGGAAGCCCGAGATCGCACGCAGCAACGTTGTTTTGCCACAACCGGACGGACCCAGAATTGAAAAGAATTCGCCGCCCTTGATCTTGAGGTTCGCCTGGCTCACCGCCGTGAAGTCGCCGAACCGGATACTCACATTGTCGAGATCTACGTCGGCGCTCATCTTTTCCCTCTACCCGTTCTCTACGGGGAGAGGGTTAGGGTGAGGGGCAGCAACATGCTCCGCACCCGTACTCGCCCCTCACCCCGACCCTCTCCCCGTAGAAGTGCAACCAACGGGGAGAGGGGGTAAGTCCTCAGGCCGCTTTGAACTTTTCAGCGTACTGCGTGCGCAAATCGGCGAACCATGAAGGCTCGACCGGGCGCCACCACATCTTGTCGAGCGAGGTGCCGGGGTAGGCTTCCTTGAAGATCGACTTCGCCTTGTCCGACAACAGCGCATCGGCGCCCTTGGCGACCGGGTTGTAGCCGGAGCCTTCAGCGACCGATGCCGAGCCTTCCGCCGAGTGCACGTACTTCAAGAACTCATAGGCCTGATCGATATTCTTGGCGGCCTTGGTGAGCGACCAGCCGTCGACCCAGCCGATCGCACCTTCCTTCGGCGCCATGAACGATACCGGCTGACCCGCCTTCTTGAGATTGATCGCCGGACCATCCCAGGTCTGGCCGATGACGCAACCGTTCGAGGTAAAGGCTGACTTGGTGTTGTCGGCCGAATCCCAGAACTGCTTGATCCACGGCTTGCGTGCGACCGCTTCCTTGAGCAGCACGTCGTAGATCTTCTTCATCGACGCTTCATCCTTGAACGCATCGAGCATGCGGTTCGAGGGGAGCTTGCCGTCGCCATCCATCCAAAGGCCGATGCCGAGCAGCAGAGAGTGCGGACGGCCTTGCACCTTGCCCTTATATTCGTCGTTCCACAGCGTGCCGTAGCTGAGCTTCTCGGTATCGATCTTGGTCAGATCGTTGCGCCAGGAAATGGCTTCGGTGCCCCAGCAATGCGGCACGTGGTAGAGTTTTCCGTCCCACACCCAGTTGGCCTTCGACGCATTGAGCGCGGAGGGCAGGATGCTATCGATCGCGAGCTTCTTCTCGTCGAAGGCGGCGAGCACTTCGATTTCCTTGAACTGCGGCGCGCGATCATGCGTCGGCTGGCACATGTCGAAGCCTTGGCCCTTGGTCGCCTGCAGCTTGTTGATCTGCTCTTCGTTCTGCGAGAACGGCGTCATGTTGATCTTGATGCCGGTCTTCTTCTCGAAGGCGGCGATCATCGGGGCGGGCTGCTCGTCGTCCCAGTTGAGAAGGTTGAGCGTGCCGGACGATGTCTGCGCTTCGGCGACGATCCACGGACCGGTGGCTGCGAGCGCACCGGCGGCACCGGTGGTCTTCAGAAAGGTACGGCGCGAGAACTGGCGCGCAGCTCGCATGGTTTCCTGGCCCGATGTGAGTTTTTTCTTCATGGAAGCACTCCCTGTCTGGTTGAGCAGCACTGAAACGGATGTGAACAATATGGCAGCGAAACCGCCATCGAATCAGACTTAGCGTGGCTACACGTCATTCCTGCGAAAACGCGACGCGGCGCTGGTGGGGCCCTAGTATCATTATAAGTGATAGTAAGCTGAGGCTTGAAATGCCTGCAAGCCGTGGTTTGATGCAAACTGCTCATTCGCTTGGCAGACCGGCAATGGCACACCTACGGTGGTTCTTCCCTTTCGGCATGAGGACGAAGCGCGATGACGGGTCAGACGGGCGGGCTTGATACGGCACTGATGAACGACATCTTGGATGCCGTCGGCAAGGGCTTCGGAAAACAGCTCGACTACACGCAGGCCCTGATCCGCTTCCCCTCGACGCGCGGCCATGAGCACGCGATCCAGGACTTCGTGCACGACACGTGGCGGTCACGCGGTTATGCGGTCGAGCGCGTTTGGATGGATCAGGCGGCGATCGAGCGGCATCCCGGCGGTTCGAAATTTTCCGCCGCCCATTCGACCGCGCCACTGGTGATCGCGCATCATCGGCCCGCGCGCGAAACCGGCCGGTCGTTGATATTGCAAGCGCACGTCGACGTTGTCCCAACGGGGCCCGCCGATTTGTGGGCCCATCCCGCTTTCGATCCGGTGATCGAAGGTGATTGGTTGTATGGCCGCGGCGGCGCCGACATGAAGGCTGGCCATGCTGCGAACCTTGCCGCACTCGATGCATTGCGTGCAATCGGTCTCGAGCCGGCCGGCCGCGTCTGCCTGCAATCGGTGGTCGAGGAAGAGAGCACCGGCAACGGCGCCTTGATGGCGCACCTGAGCGGATACAAGGCAGATGCGGTGCTGATCCCAGAGCCCGAGGATGAGATGCTGGTGCGCGCCAACGTCGGTGTGTTGTGGTTCGAGGTCGAGGTGCGCGGTCACCCGGTGCACGTGCGCGAGATGGGCAGCGGCGCCAACGCCATCGATGCGGTTTATCGCGTGATCGGCGCGCTGCGCGCCCTTGAGGAAAAGTGGAACGCGGACAAAGCCAGCCGCCCGCATTTCGAGAATGCGGCGCATCCGATCAATCTCAACATCGGTCGTATCGAAGGTGGCGACTGGGGATCGTCCGTACCGGCTTGGTGCAAAATCCAGTGTCGCATCGCGATCTATCCCGGCACACGCGCAGCTGACGCCGCGGCGGAAATCGAAGCGTGCATCGCGGACTTCGCGCGCGGCGATCGCTTCCTGGCGAACATGCCGCCGCGCGTGATCTTCAACGGCTTCTTCGCGGAGGGTTATGTTCAACCCGAGGGGACGGAGGCAGAAGCAGTGCTGGCGCGTGCGCATCAAACAGCGGTGGGCCGTCCGCTCGAAAGCTTCATGACGCCTGGGTATCTCGATACGCGGGTGTTCGCGCTCTACGATAAAATCCCGGCGCTGTGCTACGGGCCGATCAGCCGCAACATCCATGGCTTCGACGAGGCCGTCAGCATCGCGTCGCTGAAGCGCATCACTGGGACGATGGCGCTATTCATCGCCGAATGGTGCGGGGTTACGCAGATCAAGGCCGCCTCTTGAACTGCAGTTATTGCTCGCCGTCCGGTGGCTCGGCCATCATCGCGTCGTCGTCCTCGACTTCGGGGCGCAAACGCAGCTCACCTCCGAGATCGAACGGCGCCGCGAACGATCGCAACCGCGAGTTGGCCGCATCGCTTGTTCGCTGCAGCGGTGACCGGCGGACGTCCCGGCTGCGCGACCACGGCCGATCGCCGCGCGTCTGTGCGACGGTCTTCAAGCGAACGCTGTCGCCTTCGATGAAGAGCGCAATGGTGCCCGCCGCGCGGGAGGTGAAGAAGTCGATGATCGGGCCCCGCACTGTTGTGCATCCAGCCGGCTGCGGAAACGTCAGGATTAGAATGTAGGCACGGACGCAGTCGTCCGCGACAGACGCAGGATGGGTCGATACCGCGAGCAGCTTGCCGCGCACGGTCGTCGTGCAGCCGGTGCTGTCACAGCGAAAAGCGTCCGCGGTTGCGACTTCGCGCGCGGGGCGGGCGTCGGCCTCGTGCTCGAGCCAGCGCGTCAGTTCGAACATCCCCCCCTTCGCTGGCATACTCGACAACGTGCCGGCGGCGGTGCGCACGGCGACCAACGATCCGTCACGGCCGATCAGCACGTCGGGCTTGTCGCGTAATGGCGATACGCCGAGCCCGGCTGCGATCAGCGCCAACCCCGCCAGCCGCAATCGTGTCCGGAACAGGCACAGCCAAATGCCGCCGATCATCATCAGGGCGAATGCGGCGCTCGGGATCGCCGGGATGCGGCCGACGGCGCCGGGCAGCCGCGCCACGGTGTACGCGATCCATGTCATCGCGTCGTTGCCGGCGCCCATGACCCACAACGGCCATGCTTCGAGGCCGAACGGCATGACGATGAGCGTTGCAAGTGCCGCCGGCATCACAACGATGTTGCAAATCGGAATGGCGATCAAGTTGGCAAGCACGGCGTATTGCTGGCTCTTGTGGAAGTAGTAGGCGGCAAGTGGCGCGACCGACGCACTCGCAATCAGCGTCGTCAGAATGATGCCGCCGAAGAATAGCAGCCCGGTCAAGATCGGATGCCGCGGTTGGATTGGCCCTCTCGCCTCAGCGCGCTCCCGCATCCACTCGTAGACAGTGACCAGGGCAACGACGGCTGCGTAGGACATCTGGAAGCCAACGTCGAACAGGTTCTCCGGGAACACGACCATAATCATCAGCGCCGACATCGCGACATTGCGCAGGCTCACCGCCGGCCGGTCGAGCAGCACGGCAAAGAACATCATCGTGATGGTAATCCACGACCTGACGGTTGCCGGCGACGAACCCGAGATCAGGAGATACCCCAGCGCCGCCACGGTGGCGCCAACGGCTGCAATCTTCTTGATGGGATACCGCAAGGCGATGAATGGCACCAAGGCCAGCAGTGCGCGAATGACCCAAAAAACCGCGCCGGCCATGATCACCATGTGCAGGCCCGATATCGACAGGATGTGAAATAGCCCGCTGTCGCGGTAGGCATCGTTGGTGGCTTGGCTGATCGCGCCGCGCTCGCCGGTGATCAGCCCGTTGGCGATAGCGCCGCTTTCGCCGGGCAGCCCCCCGGTGATACGGGTTCCGATCGCCAGCCGGACGCGCTCGACACCGGCCCAAAACTGCAACCATAGCGGAGGCGGGCCGAGTACCGGATCAAGCGCGGGCTTGGCCAACGCATAGCCGATACCGCCCATGCTGGTGAACCAAGCCGCACGCGCAAAGTCGTAATCGCCGGGCAGTGCGGGAATGCCGGGCGGCCCGAGCGTTGCCTTCATGCGCAGGCCATCGCCCGGCTTCAATCCGGGGATCGCGACCATCGTTCGCACGCGAATGCGATAGGGCATCCGCGCTTTCGGAAGCCCTGCAAAAGATACGAGCCGCAAGGTGATCCGCTGCCCGCGGCCGGATCGCGGTTCGACGAGTTCGATGAAGCCACGCACCTCGGCAAGACCGAACTGACGCTCCAGCACTGGCGCGCGGACGAAGTCGGTCCGCACTTTTGCCAGCGCAAAACCGGTTGCCGCACTGAGCAATGCGCCGGTTACCATCACCGCGAGACTTCCGCGGCGCCACAACAGCGATAGCACCAGGGCGATCGGAAGCGGTGCAAGGGCCAACAACAGTTGGGGTTCGGACGGCAGCTGAAAATAACTGATAATACCAACGCCAAGAAACACCGGCACCCAGAGGAACCAGCGCTCCTGCTCGGCCTCGAGCGCTTCAAGAAAGGCGCGCGGCGTGAGACGGGACAAAAGCGGGACGCGCGCGTCCGCATGCCCGCCCGCGCCAGCGTCGAAGCCTGCCATCACATCGGACATGAGTGCCGCACTTTTATCCCCCGCCGGGTCCATGCTACACGCGGCCCAGTCGTTCCCAACCAAAAAAGTAGCGCCGCATCATGAACATCGCCAATCGCGCAGCAAAACCGGTCGTCACCAGGTTTGCACCTTCACCAACGGGTTACCTGCACATCGGCGGCGCACGCACGGCGTTGTTCAACTGGCTCTACGCGCGCCACACCGGCGGCAAGTTCCTCTTGCGTATCGAAGACACCGACCGGACTCGTCATACGCCAGAGGCGGTCGATGCGATCCTCGATGGCCTGAAGTGGCTCGGTCTCGATTGGGACGGCGAACCGCTGTCGCAGTTCAGCCGCGGTGCGCGTCACGCGGAAGTGGCGCACGAATTGCTGGCGGCAGGCAAGGCATACCGCTGCTACTTGACCCCTGAAGAGCTGACGGCCGCCCGCGACAAGGCCGTCGCCGAAAAGCGCCCGTTCACCGTGCAGAGCCCCTGGCGCGACCGCGATCCAGCGTCTGCACCGGCCGGCATCCCCGGCGTCGTGCGTTTCAGAGCACCCCTCGACGGTGAGACGATAGTGGACGACATCGTCCAGGGCCGCGTCGTGTTCCAGAACAAGGAACTCGACGACCTCGTCATTCTGCGCTCCGATGGATCGCCGATCTACAATCTCGCGGTCGTCGTCGATGATCACGACATGGCCGTTACCCACGTGCTGCGCGGCGTCGATCACCTGACCAACGCTGCGCGGCAGACGCAGATCTATCGGGCGATGGGCTGGGACGTGCCGGTCTTTGGCCACGTACCGCTAATCCATGGAGCGGACGGAGCGAAACTTTCGAAACGTCATGGTGCCCTCGGTATCGAAGCCTATCGGGCGATGGGGTATCTGCCGTCCGCGCTCAAGAACTACCTCGTGCGGCTTGGTTGGAGCCACGGCGACGATGAGATTTTCCCGCTGGAGAAGATGATCGAATGGTTCGACTTGTCGTCGCTCGGCAAGTCGGCGGCGCGCATGGACTTCAAGAAGCTTGCTGACACGAACGCGCACTACATCCGCGAGACGCCGGATGCCGCCCTGCTCGCGCAGATCGAGACGATACTGCCGGAGCTTGGTTCGGAGGTCGCGCCGAAGTCGTTCGACGCTACTCAGCGTAAGCAGATGCTGGCTCTGATGCCGGATCTGAAACCGCGCGCGCAAACCCTGCGCGAGATCGTCGATGCGGCTGGATGCATCTTCGCCAAGCGGCCGCTCAGGCTCGACGAAAAAGCGGCGAAGCTGCTCGACGCGGAAGGCAAGACGCACGTCAAGGCGTTGCACGAACGTTTTGCGGCGCTGGACTCCTGGGAAGCGAAAGCACTGGAGGACGACGTCCGCGTGTATGCCGAGACCAACGCGCTGAAGCTCGGCAAGGTGGCGCAACCACTGCGCGCCGTGCTTACCGGGTCATCGGTATCGCCACCGGTGTTCGGTGTGATGGCCGTGCTCGGCCGCGACGAGACGCTTGCCCGGCTCGCCGATCAGGCAGACTGAGGCGACGGTTTCAGCCAGGCAAGCAATGCAGCCGGAGCGGCGGCAATCGCGGTCAGTGGCATGAAGATAACGGCGTAGAGCGCGAGCTTTACAACGCGTGCCGCCTGATAGCCGAACGCATTGGCGTACTCGGTGCGGTTTTCCGGCGGCCACAACTTGTTCCACCATTGCCACGAGGCGGGAAGGCCGGCCAGACCCAGTAGGGCGAAAGCGAGATAGCCCCAAGTCACTGAGCCCGGCAGCCATCGCACGAGGCGGCTGTCCAGCTCCCGTTGCCGCGCCGAGCTAACGAGATGCATGTGTATCGCGGTTGGTTCGATGCGCCCCGTCACGTCGTTGGTTACGCCCGACGCAGCACGCGTCAGCGCATCGATGATCCCGCCCGATGCTGAGGCCGTGACTGCAGCCGGGACCGCGACCAGCGTTACCCGGTCAGATGCAGCCATCGTCAATCGCACTGTCAGTGGCCGCGCTTCGGTAGCGAGCGTCGCAAGCAGACCGTCAAGACCGGAGTCGGCGTGCCACGCGTCTGCACCGGTCAACTCAGCCTTGAGCCAAAGCCAGTTGCGCGCGCCAGGCTGACGGCCGGATGGCGTGTCCAGGATGATAAGGTTCACGTCGTTACGCTGGGCCGCATCCACGAGGTCGGCCACGATCAGGCTTCGATCGGGACCACCTGAAACTTGGAAATACAAAAGTCTATCGGCAAGCCGGCCGGTCACCAGCACCGTTTGTCCACGTAACGCTGGCAGTGCATCGCGCAACCGGTACGGATCGATCGACTCGATCGGTTCGCCCCTGCCGGACTTGTCGATCGCGGGCCGGGCGTTGAGCACCGCCGGTGCGCCCGGCTGCAGTGAAACGACGCGGATGCCCTTGCGAGCGACGGACCGGTCGAGCTGCGCTAGAATTTCGTCGAACGCCGCTCGCTGACCGATCTCCACCCTGATCTTCGGGCTCGCTTGTACCACGCGAGGGGGTCCGTCGAGCAGTGGGTACACGCCGAGCGCGGTCGACAAGCGCAGGGCCGCGGGCCGGGGCAAAGCCGCCAGCGCTGATGAATGTGAGAACACGGTATCCTCGGCCAAAACAAGTACGAGCCGCGTCTCCGCGTCTTTAGCTGCAGGAGCCAAAACCCCCCGCATGCGCTTCATTTCCTCGGGGGTGGCGGCCGTGAACCGCTCGCCCTTGGTGTTGACGAACGTCCAGTGACCTTCTTGCGAGGCCGATGCTGCGAGCGCCACGGTTCCGTCCGGCACGACCAAGCGCGATGTCTGCTCGGTCGCGCGGGCAAGACCGTCTGTCTGAGCGCGCGCACTGGTTGCAACGCCGACGCATAGCAGCGCGCACAAGAACGCAATCGTTCCCCTGCAAGCATGTGCTTTCACGATCAAATGTGCTGCCGAAGTCGTGGTCACTGTTTCTTTCCGCATCAAACATCCATCGAAGCCAACTGCTTCATCCCCACAGCCGTCATCCCGGCGGAGGCCGGGACCTACGACAACCGGCAGCGAACTGTGCGCCGTGCATAAATTCGTCTGCTTCCACATCGCACTCAACCGCTACACGTCCCTGGCTGAAATATGTCATGGGTCCCGGCCACAGTTTACCCCGGACCCCGATCCGGGGCCGGGATGACGGCTGTGCGTGGGCTAGTCTGAAGCTTTGCCAGGCAGTGGCTTCGTCCGCTCGCCGATGAAAGAGATATCCGCAGGCCATCGCGGCAGTTAAGTATCACACGCCGTCGTTTACTCACATTGACGGATGACATTCACTGCCCGATTGTGCCGCCGGCTAGTGCCTAGTCCCGCGCATGCCGTTTCGCCGAGAAGGATAAGCCCATGACAACCCTCGCCACGCGCCCCGCCACCGATGGCCTCGAAGCGATGCGGGCCAGCATCGCCCAGGTGGTCGCGCGCGCCCGCGTCGCCCAAAGCGCCTTTGCGACCGCAAGCCAAGAGCGCACCGACGATGCCGTACGCGCGCTTGCGTGGTCGATCTACCAGCCGGCACATGCCCGCGCGCTCGCCGAACTGGCGGTGAAGGATACGGGCCTGGGCAACGTGCCTGACAAAATCATCAAGAAGCAACGCAAGACGTTCGGCACGCTGCGCGATCTGCTTCGCGCGCCCAGCGTCGGCATCATCGAGGAGGATAAGGCGCGCGGCCTCGTCAAGTACGCCAAACCCATGGGTATCGTGGCGGCCGTCACGCCATCGACCAATCCCGGTGCTACGCCCGTCAACAAAGCGATGATGGCGATCAAGGGCCGCAACGCGGTGATCGTCGCGCCATCGCCGCTCGGCTACGACACGACCAAGCTCGCCGTCGACTACATGCGCGCCGAGCTGGAGCGGATCGGATTGCCAGCCGACCTCGTGCAGATCCTACCGGCGCCTGTCACCAAGGACAGCACGGACGAGCTGATGAAATCGGTCGAACTCGTCGTCGTGACCGGCTCGCAGGATAACGTGCGCCGCGCCGCCATGAGCGGCACGCCGTCGATCGGTGTCGGTGCTGGCAACGTGCCGGTGATCATCGAGCGCTCAGCCAACCTCGACGATGCGGCCGCCAAGATCTGCGCATCGAAAATCTTCGACAATTCAACATCGTGCTCGTCGGAGAATGCCGTCGTCATCGAAGACGCGGTTTATGATGCGGCGATGGCGGCGCTGCAGCGGGCCGGCGGTTACCTGTGCACCGCCACCGAAAAGGGCCAGACCGAAAAAGCGCTGTGGGTCAACGGCAAGCTTAATCGCAATCTGATCGCACGCTCGACCGAAATTCTGGCTCCGGCGTTCGGGCTGCCCGATGCAGCAAAGAACGCCAAGTTCTTCATGGTGGAGGAAACCAGAGTCGGCAAGCAAGCACCCTTCTCCGGCGAAAAATTGTGCTTGGTGCTCACCGTATATCGCGCGAAGGATTTTGCTGCCGCCAAGGAGCGCGTGCGCGAAATCCTCGACTTCCAGGGCCGTGGCCACTCGTGCGGCATTCACACGACAAACCCGGCACTCGGGCGGGAATTGGCCGAGGACCTCGACGTGGTCCGCGTGCTCGTCAATTTCGCGCACACATTCGGCAACGGCGGTGGCTTCGACTCAGGATTGAACTTTACGTTGAGCATGGGCTGCGGGTCATGGCAGAAGAACACCATCTCCGAGAACCTCAGCCTCAAGCATTTCCTCAATATCACGCATCTCGTCACGCCGATCGCGCCAGACAAACCATCCGAGGCCGAACTCTTCGGACCGCTGTGGAAGAAGATCGGCCATGTGGAAGGCCAGCAATGAATTTCGTCGAGCATGTCGCCAAGTCGATGGTTTTGGAGCCGGCGGGAATTCCCGTTCCGTTAGGCCGGGTTTGCCGCACGCCCGAGGAAGCGCGCGCATTGTTTTCTGCAGTCGGCCCGTGCGTGGTGAAAGCCCAGGTGCCGACCGGCAAACGCGGCAAGGCCGGTGGCATCAAGGCCGCCGACACCGCTGACGAAGCCGCCAGTCGCGCCAGGGACATTCTCGCGCTCACCATCGATGGGCATGCGGTCGCCGAGTTACTGCTCGAACAGCGCGGCACGATCGTGCGCGAGTTCTACGCCGCCGTGATGACCGACTTCGGCGCGCGAAAACCACTCGTGTTGTTCTCCACCGAGGGCGGCATGGACATCGAGGAGGTCGCCGAACGCAACCCCGCGAGCATTCGCCGCCATCACGTCGATCCCGGAACTGGGTTTAGCGCCGCCGACGCGAATAAGCTGATCGCTGGCTTGGAGCTGGGTGAGTGTGGCCCGCAGATCGCCGCCATCCTCGAAAAAATGTATGGCGCCTACGTTGCGACCGATGCCGAGCTGATCGAGATCAACCCACTCGCGCTGCTTGGCGACGGCCGCGTCGTCGCACTCGACTGCAAGTTGACGATCGACGATTCCAGCACCTTCCGGCAGCCAGAGCTTGCCGCGCGCGGTGCTGCCGAGCAGCTGACCGCGCTGGAACAGAAAGGCGCGGCTGCCGGCCTGAAGTTCATCCAGCTCGACGGCAACATCGGCGTGCTGGCCAACGGCGCCGGTCTTACCATGACGACGATGGACGTGATCAGCCATCAAGGCGGACGCCCCGCGAACTTTCTCGAGATCGGCGGCGAGGCTTACACCAAGGCCGAAATCGCGCTCGATCTCGTGCTGTCGAACCCCGGCGTCAAATCGCTGGTCGTCAACTTCTGCGGCGCGTTCGCGCGTACCGATGTGATGGCGGATGGGGTCGTGAAGGCGTGGCAAAAACTCAAACCGGCGATCCCGGTGTTCTTTTCTATCCACGGCACCGGCGAAGATGAAGCCCGCGCGCTCGTGCGTCGCGAACTCGGGCTGGAGCCGATGGAATTTATGGAAGAGGCTGTGGCCGCGGCTATTGCCGCGGCGAAGGTGGCAGCATGATCATTCATCGCAAAGAGCACCGTGTGCTCGTCCAGGGACTGACCGGCAAGCAGGGGACGTTCTGGGCCGGGAAGATGATTGCCTGTGGCACGACGGTCGTTGGTGGCGTCAATCCGAAGCGCGCGGGCGAGACGCATATCGGACTGCCGGTGTTTGCGTCGTCGGTCGCCGCGATGGCGGCCGCGCCATTCGATACGGCGGTCATGTTCATTCCGCCGGCGATGGCGAAGGACGCGGCGCTCGACGCGATCAAAGCCGGAGCGAAATCGCTGGTGATCCTGACCGAGCATATCCCCGCGCGCGACGTGATGGCGATCCACGAGGCGGCACGCGCCCAAGGTACCCAGGTCATCGGGCCGAACACCGCAGGGTTGGTGACGCCGGGCGAAGGCTTCGTCGGCATCATGCCGGGGCATAATCCAAACGTGTTCAAACCCGGGCGGATCGGCGTCATCTCGCGCAGCGGCAGCCTTGGCACATTGGTTTGCCTCAACCTGACGCGTGCTGGCATGGGACAGTCCGCGTTCGTCGGCATCGGCGGCGATCCGATGATCGGGACGACAACGCGCGACGCCCTCGAAGCCCTCGACAAGGATGCCCGCACTGATGCGATCGTGCTCGTCGGCGAGATCGGCGGCGGCATGGAGGAGCAAGCGGCAGAGTATGCGCGCGGCATGACCAAGCCGATTGTGTCGTTCATCGCCGGGC
>JANOOW010000391.1:0-5954 GCA_031421555.1 Hyphomicrobiaceae bacterium
AAAAAGATCAGATAGCGGACGATAATCACCTTGGAAGGCGTGCGAGACGTTCTCATCACCGCGCTTTTCCCTGGTTCCACTCCAGAAACTGCTGAAACAAGCGTTCCTGTTCCGTTGCATCATTCGGCACGGCGTGCCCCGCTGGCTTTCGCGCCAGATCTCTGTCGATTGCAGGCACCCCGCGATTGGTGTTCGACGTGGTCATTGCATCGAGCTTCGTCTGCATCGCCGGGAAGCGCTTCCATCCCGGTACCGGCGCAGCTAAATTGACGCTCCTCCAATTCGGATCGTGAGGCGGCTTCTGCAGTTGCGCCAAGCGGTCGGCAAACCGGTCCACGAAGCGGACGAGACGCCGGTGCCGGTCGCTGCCCGGCGCGGCGTTCGCCGCGGCAAGCACCACGGGTACTGCGATCGTCTCGATTTTCTTGCCCTCCGGTATCAGTTTCGGATAATCCGCGTGTTCGAGGTTGGCCGGCAGATACAGATCTTCAAGCGCACTCGTATACTCCACCGGGAGCAGCTTGAGTCCTTCCGGCCACATTGATTGGGCCATCGGTGGGGCAGGCTTCGTTGTCACCATGACGACTGCGGCAACGTCCGTGGTCGTTGTCATCGCCGCCAGTACGTCGCGCTGAGGACCGAAATGCTTCACGACATCGATGCCTAGCAGGTCGAAGACTGCCGGACCGGTGAAGGCTGCAGCTGTCCCGGGCGAATTGAAGTTCACCTTCTTGCCGGCGAGATCGCGCAGCGAGTTGATACCGGGGCGGACGAGCACGTGCATCTCGGCCACGAACAAGTTGGCGATGAAGACGACCTGGTCCTCGATGCCGGCAATCTTTTCCTTCGTCTTGAAGTGCACCATGACGTCGCTGTAGACGATCGCCGTATCGACGCCGCGCAGATACAAAATATCGGTGAAGTTCTCGAATACGCCGCGCGTGATGACCGGCATGACTCGCAGTCCGTCGCCATCGTCCATGACGCCGGCCAGCTCGGCGGCGAAGCGCAACGGGGCGTCTTCGATCCGGCCGGCGGCGAGGCCAACCACCCACTGGTTGGCCGCCTCCCGCTTTTTCTCAGACGCTGTTGCCGGCAATGCCGGCGACGCACCCGCCGCTTGCGATGAAGTAGGCTTCGCCGGTCTGACGGGCGGAGCAGGGGCTACCGGCTTCGGAGGCGCCTTGGCCTGGGGCGGTGGCGGTGGAGATGGCGAACTGAACGGCCAGAAGCCTTGTGCCACAGCGTGCGTCCCGGTGAGGATCGCACATGCGAACAACGCGAACACGCTCACGATGATGGCCGGTCGTATCAAAGCTCGTCCTCCATCACAGTCGTTAGTGCCCGGTCTTCGCATGGCGCCAAGCGGTATGTTATGGTTCGATCCAGGTGTATTAATCTCAGACGCCACCGGTACCGCGACGCAAGCCCCGGGCCGGCCGTGTCGCTAAGTCACCTCCTCAATGCGGCGCGGTAAGGGCGGAAGGCCGGAGGAATACCAAAGATCAGTACAAGGCTGTCATCCCGGCCCGGTGGTGAGGGCGCTTATGGCGAGCCGACGCGCCGCAAGCGCTCTTCGGCACCCGGTGCGCCTAGCACACGCGCGCGCTCGTACCACTTGCGTGCCGCCTCGGGATCTCCCTTGAGGCCCCTAACACCAAGCCGGCCTAGCTCGACGGGATCGAAGGTCGAACCCATCGCGATCGCAGCTTCTGCAAGGCCTGCGTCTGCTGCACGCTGGAAAAGTTGCCGTGCCGATGCAACGTCACCCGCTTGTAGGATCGAGTTCGCCCGGGCAAGGAACATGATCGCGCGTTCGCGGTCCTCCGGCTTCATCGTAGGCGGCGGTGCCGGTGCGATACGCTGCAACGAAGTGGACGCTAACGGCGCTACGACATCGCCCGCGGGAGGTCCGAGCGACGCGCTGCCCGGTTGACGCGCGGCTGGCGCGGCTGACGCCAGGCCCGGAGCGCTCAACGTACTGGCCGTGACCGCCAGCGTGACTTTGGCTTCGGCGAGCACCGCGCCATCGATCGCCATCAAGCTCAGCTGCAGGTCGGTTCGCCCATGTGTCGCGAGCGGCACAGTGAGCTTCAGGCCCTCGAGCCCGGCGACAGGAAGTGCCCATGTTCCCGGCGAAACGACGTGACCGTCGGAAAACACCGCTTGGGCGGGCAGTCCCTTCACGCGCAGGAAGCAATTGCGCGGCAAAACCCCTGCTGGGCCAACTTGAACGGTGAATGCTGTTTCCACCATTGGCTCGATCAAAACGATGGCGGGGGCAGTGATCGCGGGAGCGGGC
This sequence comes from Hyphomicrobiaceae bacterium, assembly GCA_031421555.1. Taxonomy (GTDB): domain Bacteria; phylum Pseudomonadota; class Alphaproteobacteria; order Rhizobiales; family Hyphomicrobiaceae; genus JAKFWF01. The sequence continues at coordinate 2,303 of JANOOW010000391.1, forward strand.
TTGGTGCCCTGCGCGCTGCTAGGTGGCGACGCCAGCGACCCGGTCAAGAGCAAGCCGATCACAACCGCACAGACTCGTAGCGAACGCATGCTCAACACTCTACTACGCCCCCTAAAGCGAGTGACACGATCACTTGAGACAACGTTCGCGCCCGGCAATGTCTCTTGGCATAAATGTATTTCCACTTAATCAGCTCCCGGCAGAACCGGCAACCGCCGCTCGATAAACTTCAAGATCGCTATGATCATGCGATCACGGTGCACTGACGCGGCGCAGCCGGTCCTCGGCGCCGGCCGCGCCCAGCACACGTGCCAGCTCGTACCATTTCCGCGCGATTTCCGGCTCGCCGACCAAGCCTTTTACTCTGCGGTTGGAAAGTTCAGCCGGATCGAAAGTGCCGCCCATGGCGATGGCAGCATCGGCCAGTCCTGCATCGGCCGCACGTTGATAGAGAAGCCGGGCCGCTGCAACATCGCCGCCGGTAAACTCGGCATCGCCGCGGGCAAGGAGCTTCATCGCGCGCTCGCGATCTTCCGGCTTCATCGGCGCGGAAGCGGCTGGATTTGTAGCGGATCGACCGTGTTGCGGCGCTGGGCGTGGCGGCGCTGGTTGAGCCAGTTCTAAATTCGGTGGGCCGAGGGACGCGCCACCTGGTGCACGCGCGCCGGCCGGTGGCGCCTGGACGCTACCGGGCGGCGATGCCAGTGCACCAGCGGTCACGGCGAGCGTAACTTTCGCATCTGCCAGAATGGTGCCGTCAATCGCCACCACTGCCAGTTGCAATTCGTTGCGCCCTGAAGCGGAGATTGGGAGCGTCAGCTTAAGCGCATTCAGTCCCGCCAAGGGTAGCGCCCATGTGCCTGGCGAAACGAAATGGCCATCCGAAAAAACGGCTTGAGATGGCAGTCCCTTGACGCGCAGAAAGCAGTTGCGCGGGAGTGCGTCGGCTGGCCCGACCTGGATCGGTAACGCCGTTTCCACCATCGGCTCGATCAGTACGATTGCGGGCACATCGATCGTTGGCCTAGCCTTGGTGTCCTGCGCGCCCACCGCTGCCGGGAACGTAAGCGAGACCAGGCTCGCCATTAGAGCGAGCCCGCGCAAACGCAAGAAGCGGGTGTGCTCCCTCATCGTACGCAGCCCTCCCGGCTCGGCCGTACTTGCTCGTCCGTTGCGGTCATTGTGCCTTGTTCTGTTTGCGCCACGACAGGAATTGCTGGAACAAACGCTCCTGCTCGGCGGCATCGCCCGGAGCAGCCTTGCTGACCTGCCGGCGGGCAAGGGCGGTATCGATTGGGGCCGGGGGCGCAGATGCGGCAGAAGCCGTCGCTGTCCTGTCGAGGAGTTCCTGCGCCGCCGGGAAACGCTTCCAGCCCTTGAGATCGGCTGCGAGATTGGCCTCTTTCCACTTCGGGTGGCGGGGCGGCTTCTGCAACTCGGGAAACTTCGCGAAGAAGCTATCGACGAAGCGGCTGACCCGCCGGTACCGGTCGCTATCGCGGGGCCAGTTGTAGACAGCAAGCACGGCGCCGACGGCAACCGTCTCGATGCTCTGCCCATCGGGGATGAGTGCCGCGTAGTCCTGTGAGCTGAGCTTTGCTGGCAGATAGCTGCTCTCTTCGAGTGCGCCGGTATATGGCACGGGCAAAAGTTTCAGGTCGGGGTCTTTCGCGAGCTTGGACAAGGCGGCGGCGGGACGTCCGGCAACGAAGGCGGCGGCAGCAATTTCGCCGGACTTGATCTTCACCAGCGCGTCGGCCAATCCCATGTTGACCTCCTCGACCTTGAGGCCAAGAAGGTCGAAGATGATGCGCGACGAAAACTGCGTGCCCGAGTTGTTGAGGTCGAAGCTGACTTTCTTGCCGGCCAAATCCTTGATGTCTTTTATGTTGGCATTGACGACGAGGTGCATTTCCTCATTGTACAGCTTGGTTATATAGACGAGCCGGTTTTCGATGTTGGCGCCAAGCTCACCCTTCTGCTTGAAGAAGCCCATGACATCCGATTGCACGATGCCCATGTCGACGCCGCGCAGATGCAGGATGTCGCGCACGTTTTGTACGCTGCCCTTGCCGGCAATCGGCAAGACGCGCAAATTCTCCGCATCGTCGAGCACGGCCGACATGTCGTAGGCGACAGCCAGATAGGTGCCAGCCGGCGTGCCCGAGATCACCGAAACGGTGTTCTGGTTGAGGCGATCGGTGATTTCGGTATGCGTCGGTGCGCGGTTGGCGGCTGGGCGCGGGCGAACAACCGGCGCCTTAGGCGTAACGGCTTCGACCGCCGGCCGCGCAGGCACCGTCTCAACGCGTTGCGCCATCGCTGGCAACGCTGCAAACCAAATGCATATAGTAAAAGCCGATAAACGTAACACGCCTAACCCCCACTCACATACTAGACTTGATCCCGGCGGCGGCCGCATGACAACGCTCAGGGACCGTTCGCAACGTCGTATGTCAAATGAGCGGCCGGAATGTTTTTTTCGTGGCGGAAAATCGGCCTATCGCCGATTTTCATGCCCACATTGGCGCAGCACTTCCTTGACAGCACCGGGGAAGTTGCAAATGAGGTGCATGTGTCGCCGATCGGCGCAACAAACGCAATGACCCTTACCTGCATTGGTTGGCAGAGAGTGAGAGGATGAAGATGTCCGAAGTGATTTTGACGATGCCCGATGGGGCGAAACGCGCCGCCCCGGCGAATTCGACCGGCCTCGATGTTGCAAAGTCGATCTCGCCTTCGCTTGCCAAGCGGACCGTGGCGATGACGCTTGATGGCGAACTGCATGATTTGGCCGATCCGATCAGCGCCGATGCATCGATCCGCTTTATCGCCCGCACCGACCCGGAAGCCTTGGAGCTGATCCGGCACGATTGCGCGCATGTGCTCGCGGAAGCGGTCCAACAGTTGTGGCCCGGCACGCAGGTGACCATCGGCCCGGTGATCGAGAACGGCTTCTTCTACGATTTCGCCAAGGCCGAGCCGTTCCTGCCGGAAGATCTGCCCAAAATCGAGAAGCGCATGGCGGAGATCATTGCCCGCAACGCCCCGTTCACGAAACAGGTCTGGTCTCGCGACAAGGCGAAGGCGTTCTTCAAGGACAAGGGCGAGCTCTATAAGGTGGAGCTCGTCGATGCGATCCCCCCTGGCGAAGACGTGAAGGTGTATGCCCAGGGCGAATGGATGGATTTATGCCGTGGTCCGCACATGACCTCGACTGGGCATATCGGCCGCGCATTCAAACTCACGCGCGCATCCGGCTCCTACTGGCGCGGTGATGCCAAGAATGCTCAGCTGCAGCGCGTGTACGGTGTCGCTTTCGCCGGCGAAGAGGAACTGGCGGCCTACCTGCATCAGGTCGCCGAGGCAGAGAAGCGCGATCATCGCAAGATCGGCCGCGAGATGGACCTGTTCCACTTCCAGGAGGAAGGCCCGGGCGTCGTCTTTTGGCATGCGAACGGCTGGACCACATTTCAACAGCTGATCGCCTACATGCGCCGGCGGTTGGCAGAAGATTATCAAGAGGTGCAAGGTCCGCAGCTGCTCGACAAGTCGCTGTGGGAGACGTCCGGCCATTGGGGCTGGTACGCCGACAACATGTTTGCTGTGAAGTCCGCGACAGCTTTCACGAACCCGCAGGACGAGGCAGCCG
>JANOOW010000392.1:0-7967 GCA_031421555.1 Hyphomicrobiaceae bacterium
TGGCTTCAAGCCGCATGATTCGAAGCGATATTACCGAAACGACGGCGTCGTTAACCAAGGCTCACACCTAATCTCGGCTAAAAAGAAGAAAGCGTTGTTTTGTTGGAACCAAACCGCAGTTCGCGCATTTTCGAGGTGTTAGAACGCGCCGGACCACTACTGCGCTAACCAAAAATTACCTGATGTTCAGTTACGCTTGTAATATCGAGTAATACAGTATACGGTTCTAACGAGTAGCGCTGTCCCCGAGTTCCCCCCTCGTAGCGCTATCTCCCGCCCGCAGCCCTCCCCCGGCTGCGGGCTTCTCTTTTTGTGGCGCTTGGCGACACGCGTTCCGCGCGCCGGCCGCCAAGCGCGTTCCGCGCGCCGGCGGCCAAGCGCGGACCATCAAGAGCTACTCGTTTTCATGATGAAGGGATTACCGCCGCTGCCCGTGGCTGTATTCACCCACACGCTTTTGGTATGCAGGTACTCATTGATGGCATCCTGCCCGTTTTCGCGGCCAAGGCCCGAGGACTTGTAACCGCCGAACGGCATCGTGAAACTCACCGCCCGGTAGGTGTTTACCCACACCGTGCCTGCCCGGATCTTCTTTGCCATCGTCAACCCCCGGTTGATCGATTGCGTCCACACACCGGATCCCAAGCCGTAGATAACGTCGTTGGCGATCTCGATGGCCTGTGCCTCGTCCTTAAACTTTATGACCGACAGCACCGGCCCGAACACTTCCTCCTGGGCGATGCGCATCTTGTTGTTGACGCCCGTGAAGATCGTCGGCTTGACGAAGTACTTGCCGCCGCCTTCGGCTGCCGTTGCCGGGCCGCCGCCCATGACGCAATTGGCGCCTTCGCCCTTGGCAATGTCGATGTATCCGAGGATCTTCTGGTATTGCGGTGGTGTGGTCACCGGGCCGACCTGGGTGTCGAAGCTCTGCGGATCGCCGAGCTTGGCGGTGTTGGCAACGGCCAACAGCTTCTCGACGAACTGGTCGTGGATGCTCTCCTGCACCAGCAGCCGCGATCCGGCGACGCACGTTTGCCCCGTCGCTGCGAAAATGCCCGAGATCGCGCCGTTGACTGCATCGTCCATGATGCAATCGTCGAACACGATGTTGGGCGACTTGCCGCCAAGTTCCAGCGAGACTTTTTTGAACGATTGCCCAGCCAACGAGGCCACGCGGGCGCCGGTCACCGAGCCGCCGGTGAACGCAACCTTGGCCACCTTCGGATGGGTGACCAGAGGTTCACCGGCCGCCGCGCCATATCCGGTCACGACATTGACGACGCCGGCTGGAAGGCCTGCCGGTTCAATCACCAGCCTCATGAACTCCAGCAGCGAGGCCGAGGTGTACTCCGACGGCTTGATCACCGCGGTGCAACCGGCGGCGAGGGCTGGCGCAAGCTTCCAGGCCACCAGCAGCAGCGGCGAATTCCACGGGATGATCATCGCGCAGACGCCAACCGGCTCTTTCAGGATGTAGGCGAAATGGTCCGGCTTATCGACGGGTACCACCGCGCCCTGCACCTTGTCGGCAAGACCGGCAAAATAATAGTACCACTCGGGCATGTAGCGCAGCTGCGCCTGCATTTCCGAGATCAGCTTGCCGTTGTCGCGCACTTCGACTTGGGCCAGATAATCGCCGTGCTGTTCGATCAATCCTGCGATCTTGCGTAGCAGACGGCCGCGGGCGGTCGCCGTCATCGCGGGCCAGGCACCGGTTTCGAACGCCTTGGCGGCAGCGTTACAAGCCCGATCGACGTCCGTCGCATCGCACTCGGGAACCTCGGCCCACGCTTCACCGGAATAGGGATCGTAGGTCTGGAAGGTCTTACCGGAGGCCGAGTTGCACCATTTGCCATCGATGTAGGTTTGAAACGTCTTCAGTTTTGCAGGCGTGTCTTGCATGGGGATCTCCCGGATTTCGCATTCGATTGGCGGCACGAAACGATACCTTGCCGGAGCCGTCAAGCGGGCCGCCATGCATCGCAGCACTGCAGTCGTTTAGCGCAGGGCGGACTTCCACCCGGCGGCCTGTGCCTCGGATTCCGAGCAGAACCAGCGCTCGCCCTTCGACGTGCGTACCTTGGCACTCCCGTACTCACCTTGCCACGGCAGCAGGTAGGACTTCGCTTCACCTGCGATCGTCCCCTTGATGGGGCAACCGTCAGGCGCAGATTTCGCCGCCGCATCCCATTGCGATGTGCGGTAATCCGCTGGCCGCTCCGCCTCGCCCTTCCACAGCCCGATCTTCTTCGCGCGTGCATCCGACTCGATGCTGCTCAAGCTTGAAAACAGCCCACCGGCCGCAAAAACGGCGCCCGCCCGAACAAGCTCCTCGGCAACATTCTGCGACGTGCCGGTGTTGACCGTCAGGCACGTGCCGAGCGATCGGCCGGCCTCATCGGTACCCGACAAATCGCAACGCACCGTCTTGCCTTTGACGATCCGGTCGGCGGCGCTGCGGGCCGCTTCGCCGCAACCCCAGGGTTTCTTGTTTGCGCCCATGCATTTTTGGTTGAGGTCCGGTGCTTCGATACCGTCCAATCGTATGGTCGTGCCTGAGATGCGGATGATATCGCCGGACAGCACCGTTGCGCGGCCCTCGACCGGCTTTGCCATGAACGGATTGAAGTTTGCGAGACTGGGCAAACCGGCCAATGGCTTGCCACCGGTGACGTACGCGCCGCCGGCCACCGCTATCGCCAGGCCTACCATAATGATCAGACGAACCTGGGAGGCGCGCGATCGCAAGACGTTTGGCGCTGCCCAGCGGACGTGCCCCGTGAGTAGCGGAGCCACGGCTGTGATCAAGGCCAGCGTGCCAGTCAGCGCCATCAGAATGATTTCGCTCCGCGCGCCGCCGGCTCGTGAGCGGGCGAATGCTGCATGGAATGCGACGAGACCTGCTATGGCCAACAAAGGCATCAAGGAGCTGCGGGCCAGGCGCTTCAGCCATGGGTCGAGCTTGCCGGGCAGGCTGCGGCTAGCCGGCGCGATCGCCCGCTCCATCGTTCGAGCCATGACATCTCTCCCTGCGAATGCAAATCTGATGATCATCTGAATGGTGCTGATCAGCCCATTCCAAAGCACGACGACACCACTATTACTTGCACTCACGCCCGCGCGGCCGGCGTATTTCAGCCCGTCCGAGGCAACCTCCTTGACGTCGTTGAAGCGCGCGCGGCGATCTTCGCGCCGCAGTTTGATCGTCGTCCGCACGTGCTTGTGCCACTCGAATCCATCACTTTTCCGGCCCCGTCCGAACATAGTCCCGCCCACGATTGATCGGCGCGTTCGCACCGGCTGCGATTCGCATTCGTGACGACCGTGTGAGCGAAATGCGGCGACGCTGCGGCGGGAAGGTGTCGTTTCCGCTGTTGCCGCACGAGGCACGCCTGGGGCATACCATCTGTACGAGTTGACCTGCCGCCGGAGGATCTTCAGTTCCATGAGCGCCTACGATGCGAAGTTCGTGGCCCCACCACACATACCGGATCTGTTCCGCCAGCTTGATCCCTCCCCTCGCCTGTTGATGGGGCCTGGTCCGGTCGATCTGTATCCACGCGTGCTGCGCGCGATGTCGGTGCCGATCCAGGGCCAGTTCGACCCCGAGTTCACGCGCGTCATGAACCAGACGATGGCGCTTTATCGCGGTGTCTTTCGCACCCGCAACGAACAGACCTTTCTGATCGACGGCACCGCACGCGCCGGTATCGAAGCCTGCCTCGCCTCGATCGTGTCGCCGGGCGACAAAGTGCTGGTGCCGATCTTCGGCCGGTTCGGTCATCTGAAGGTCGAGATCGCCCGCCGTGTCGGCGCCGAGGTGGTATCGGACGAGATCGAGTGGGGCACCGTCTTCGCGCCGGACCGCATCGAAGATCTCGTCAAGAAGCATCGTCCAAAGGTTGTCGCGATCTGTCAGGGCGACACGTCGGCCACCATGCTGCAGCCGTTGAGCGACATCGGCGCCATTTGCCGCCGCTACGATGCGCTGCTCTACGTCGACTGCACGGCATCGCTTGCGGGAAATCCGTTCGAGACCGACGATTGGCAAATCGACATTACATCTGCTGGCCTGCAAAAGTGTCTGTCGGGTCCGCCTGGCATATCGCCGATCACCTTCAACGACCGCGTCGTCGATGTTCTGAAGCATCGCAAGCACGTCGAGCAGGGGATCAGGGCGCCGGGCGTCGTCGAGGGCAATGGCCCGATCATCCAGTCCAACTACTTCGATCTGGCGATGCTGATGGACTACTGGTCGCCCAAGCGCCTGAACCACCACACGGAAGCAGCCAGCATGGTCTACGCGGCGCGCGAGTGCGCCGTGGTCGTGCTGGAGGAAGGCCTCGAAGCCGGCATCGTGCGGCATCGCCTGGCCTCGCGCGCATTGCGAGCCGGACTAGAGGCGATGGACCTGACGTTATTCGGCGATGCCGCCAACCGGATGGCGAACGTGACCGGCATCGTCATTCCAAGTCAGATCAAGGACAGCGAGAAAGTGCGCGCTGAAATGTTGAACGACTTCGGCATCGAGATCGGCACGTCGTTTGGCCCGTTGCATGGCAAGATCTGGCGCATCGGCACCATGGGTCATGTGTGTTCTAGGCCGAACGTGCTGCGCTGCCTCGCATCGTTCGAAGCCGTGTTGCGCCGCAATGGATTTGCAGCGCCCGCCGGCCGCGCTGTAGACGCAGCCTACGCCGTCTATAATGAGGGGACGTCATGAGTGCTGGAACCGCGAAACCAAAACCATTGCTCGCCGGTCCGCCCGTCGTGATCAACGTCGGACTGGAACGCTTCGCAACGGACCTCGCGCAATCCGGCGCGCTCGTAACCCAAGTCGAGTGGCAACCGCCGGCCCGTGGCAATGCCAAACTCGCCCGCCTGTTGTCCAAGCTCGGTGGCTAACCTTTCGCATCACAATCACACGCTAGGTACTCCTGATATTCTCCGTCATCCCGGCGCAGGCCGGGACCCACGACAAGTCTCAGCGGGACCGACGTTCACGAACGGAATTTAATGATGCAACACCACTCATTGCGACGGGCAAGTCACTCGCGGTTGGTTGTCGTAGGTCCCGGCCTTCGCCGGGATGACGGCTGTGGATGGGAAGCGCTGGCGCCTCCCTGGAAGGTATTCACATCATGAAAAAGATTGAGACGGCGAACGCTGAGGCCTTGGCGCGCATCCTTCGCGGGGATCCGGTGCTCGTCGACGTGATCCCGGCGGGCGAGGCCATCCCGGAGTTGAAGACCGGGCGCAAGATCCTGCACGCCGGACCGCCGATCGGGTGGGACCGCATGTGCGGGCCGATGCGCGGCGCGGTGATGGGCATCGCCGTGTTCGAAGACTGGGCATCCGATCTCGACGATGCGGCGGCAAAAGCAGAACGCGGCGACTTCGAGTTCCACCCCAATCATCACTTCGCCGCGGTCGGCCCGATGACGGGGATGACAACCGTCAGCCAACCACTGATGGTGGTCGAGAACCGGGCCTTCGGCAATCGCGCCTATTGCGCCATCAACGAAGGCCTCGGCAAGGTGATGCGGTTCGGCGGCAACGATGCCGAAGTGCTGGGCCGCCTCGCCTGGCTACGCGACAGCCTCGGACCGGCACTCGGTAAAGCCGTTCGCGAACTGGGCGGCGTGCCGCTGAAAACACTCGTCGCGCGCGGACTGACGATGGGCGACGAAATGCACCAGCGCAATGTCGCCTGCTCGTCGCTGCTGTTGCGCATCCTGGCACCGGCACTCGCCCGGACGTCGGCCAACTCCACCGACCTCGCCGCCTGCCTCGACTTCATCGGCCGCAACGACCAGTTCTTCCTCAACGTCGCCATGGCGATGGGCAAGGCGATGACCGATCCGGCGCGCAACATCGAGAACGCGTCGATCGTCACCGCCATGTGCCGCAACGGTACCGACTTCGGCATCCGCGTTTCGGGCACCGGCGACGAGTGGTTCACGGCCCCCGTCGAGATGCCGGTGGGCTTGTACTTCGCAGGCTTCTCCGAGGCTGATGCCAATCCAGATATGGGCGACAGCGCCATCGTCGAGACGATCGGCCTCGGCGGCTTTGCGATGGGCGCCGCCCCCGCCGTCGTCGGCTTCATCGGTGCGGGCCAACCCTCGGAAGCAGGCCGCTTCACCCGTGCGATGGCCGAGATCACGACCGGCCCCAACCCCGAGTGGACGATCCCATCGATGGACTACACCGGCGTGCCGACCGGTATCGACATCCGCCGCGTGGTCGAGACTGGCCTAGCGCCAACGATCAACACCGGTATTGCGCACAAAAGGCCTGGTGTCGGTCAAGTGGGCGCTGGCAACGTCAAGGCGCCGCTTAAATGTTTCGACGATGCACTGGTGGCGTTTGCCGCGAAGATGGGGATCCAATGAGTGTCGTCGTCAACGAAGTCCGCCGCGGCGCCTACCTCGACTCGGTCGCACTCATGCGAATCGCGCGCGCCGTGCAGCTGCTCGATGGCGTCGAAGTCGCGGGGTTGATGATCGGCACGCCGGCAAATATCGAGATCCTGCGCGACGCAAACGTGCTCGCGGCCAATGGAGCTGCCGCCGGTCCAGGCGACATCATCATCGCCGTGCGCGCGAAGACCGCCGGTGCCGCTGAAGCAGCACTCGCCCACGCTCGCCAAGCGATGGACAAGCCGCGCGGTTCGAGCGGCGCGTCCAAGTCGTGGACGCCACGCACGATCCGCGCGGCGGTTGCTGACAACCCACTCGCCAATCTCGCACTTATTTCCGTGCCTGGTGATTTCGCGATCGCCGAAGCGCGCAAAGCGTTGAGACTTGGCCTGCACGCGATGATCTTCAGCGACAACGTCAGCTTAACCGACGAAGCCGAACTGAAGCGCGAGGCGCGCGACCTTGGACTACTCGTCATGGGCCCCGATTGCGGCACGGCGATCATCGGTCGCACGCCGCTCGCCTTCGCCAACGTGGTGCGACGCGGCGACATCGGGATTATTGGCGCTTCGGGTACAGGGATACAGGAAATCTCCTGCCTCATTGCCCATGCAGGGCGTGGCATCAGTCACGCTATCGGCACCGGCGGCCGCGATTTGAAGGCGGAGGTCGGCGGCATCACCACGCTGATGGCGATCGACATGCTCGATGCGGATCCGGCAACGACGCACATCGTGATCGTATCGAAGCCGCCCGCGGCTGAAGTGGCAACGAAGGTACTGGAGCGCGTTGCGCGTAGCCCGAAGCCATTCACGATTTGCTTTCTAGGCGATGCGGAGCGCGCGATGCCGAAGAATGCGCGCGCAGCCCCAACGTTGGCATCGGCCGCAAGTTCGGCGGTAGGACGAAATATCGCTTCGCTTGCCGCCGTTGATGCGCTTCCAAAACGTAGCGGCGTCGTTCGCGGACTTTTCGCAGGTGGCACGCTCGCGGCCGAAGCACAGATCATCTTCCAGCTTGCACGTCTCGACGTCACGTCGAATGCGCCGGTACCGGGAGCAAAGGGGCTGGGCGAGCTTTCCTCCGCCCACGCCATGCTCGACCTCGGCGCGGACGAGTACACGCGCGGCCGTCCGCATCCGATGATCGAACCGGCCGTGCGCGACGAAGCGCTGGCCGCCGCGCTAGCCGGCAATACGGTTGCCGTGATCCTGCTCGATTGCGTCTTGGGGTTTGGCGGTCACATGGACCCCGCCGGCCATCTAGCGTCATGCTTGCGTGACCGGCCGAAAGCTGGGCCAGTTGTCATCGCATCGGTAACGGGCACCGACGGCGATCCACAGAACCGGTCAGCGCAGGTCGCTAAACTCGAAGCGGTGGATGTCGTCGTCGCGCCGTCGAACGCGAGTGCTGCCAGCATGGCGGCAGAGATCGTGCGCCATGGCGGCTGAGCCATCAATCGCCTCGATCGGTGGGCGAGCGGCCCGGCTACTCGGTGAGCCTGGAGGTTGGCATGTCGAAGCGGTGTTCGACCACTCGTTC
>JANOOW010000393.1:0-8529 GCA_031421555.1 Hyphomicrobiaceae bacterium
ATTTCGTCCGACGTACTACAGGCCGTTCACTTGCTGGGCCGTAACGGCCCGTTCGTGTACGCTTACTCTGGAATTGAAATCGCTCTTTGGGATATTGCCGGCAAGCGGGCGGGCAAGCCGTTGCACCGCCTTCTCGGCAGCACCGCCGATCCGGGCCCGCTTCCGGCTTACGCGAGCTTACTGCGATACGGCAGCGATGATCTCGTCGCGCGCAATACTGCCGCCGCATGCGCTCAAGGCTATCGGCATATCAAGCTGCATGAACTGACACGGGAGGCAGTGCTGGCTGCACAGGCAGCGGCAAACGGGGCTTCCGGAGGCGCGCCAACGCGGATCATGCTCGACGTCAACTGTCCGTGGCCGGTGACGCAAGCTTGTGCGATGGCCGATACACTGCGTCATGACAATCTACTCTGGCTCGAGGAGCCCGTTTGGCCGCCTGAAGACTGCCAGGGACTTGCCCGCGTGCGCCGTCGCGGTGTGCCGATCGCCGCCGGCGAAAACGTAGCTGGGATGCACGGCTTTCAAGCACTCATTCAGGCTGGTGCAATCGACATTGCTCAACCGAGCGTGACCAAGATTGGCGGCATCGGCGAAATGGTGAGCATCATCTCGGCCTGTAAAGCACAGGACATCCAGATTGCGCCGCACAGTCCGTATTTTGGCCCCGGCTTACTTGCATCAATGCATATCTGTGCAGCGTTGATTGTCGAACCACTGGTCGAGATGCTGTGGCTAGATATGGAGGCAAATCCGTTCGATCCATGGGTGCGTGCAGTCGATGGTCACGTGCGGTTGCCGCCGGGTCCAGGACTGGGATGTGATCCCGATCCCAAGGTTCTTGCTCGATACCAGTCCGGCGTGCCGGTCCGTCATGTTTTCCAGGGGTGATAATGAAGGTTGTCAGTGTTACGACCCGGCCGGTGCGCTTATCGCTGGAGAAACCGATCCTGAGTGCGCTTGGGCGCCTGGAGACTTTTGGTTGCATTTTGGTATTCGTGCGGTGCGACGATGGTACGGTCGGCGAGAATTTGGTGTTCACGCTCAACGACCAGAGAACAAAGGTGCTGCGCCAAATGGTCGATGAGTTGGCGGAACTGGTAGTTGGCCGCGACGCTAATCACATCGCCGAATTTTGGGCACGTGCCTGGAAGGACATTAATTTCATCGGTCACACTGGTATCCCAGTGATGGCAATTTCGGCTATCGACGGCGCGCTTTGGGACGCTCTCGGCAAGTCTAAGCAAACGCCGTTGTATCGGCTGCTAGGCGGCGCAAAAACGAGTGTGCCAACGTATCACAGCGGCGGGCTTTGGCTGTCGTATTCGGAAGCCGAATTGGTGGCCGAAGCGGAGCAATTTGCGAGCGCCGGCTTCAAGGCCATGAAGATGCGATTAGGCTCAGGCAATCCGACGGTCGATGCTGCCAGAGTGCACGCCGTGCGCAAAGCCATCGGTCCATCGATCGCGTTGATGGCGGACGCCAATCAAGGTCTCACGGTGCCAAGCGCGATCCGATTGGGCCGGCTGCTCGAGGAATACAACCTCACATGGTTCGAGGAACCACTCCCTGCTTATGACCTGCAAGGCAGTGCGGATGTGGCAGCCGCTCTCGACACGCCTATTGCCAGTGGCGAGACCGAGTATACCCGTTACGGCTTCCGCCGCATGATCGAACTTGGCTCGGCTGACGTGCTGATGCCTGATCTGCAACGGGTCGGCGGCGTGAGCGAGTTCATCTGCGTCGGCCACATGGCGCGAGCTTACGACCTTCCCGTTTCGAGCCACTTGTTCCCGGAAACGAGCATCCAGGTTTTGTGCGCACTGTCGAATTCGAGTTACCTCGAATACATGCCGTGGTTTTCCAAGCTCTATAACGAGACGCTGGAAATCCGGGACGGAAACGCAACCGTGCCAGAGCGCCCGGGCTGGGGATTTACATTCGATCTCGACTACGTGGCGCATCTCGAGAAATAGGCTTTCACTCGCTGAAGAATAGCAAAAAACAAGAACTTGGGAGAAAACACATGAAGATCTCACGCCGGAAATTCACTGTCGGTGCCGCCACGATCGCCGGCGCATCAACCTTAAACTTCGCCCGCCCCGCATTGGCCCAATCAGAACCCATTAGGATCGGGTGGCTCGCGGCCCTCACTGGCCCGAGTTCGGCACCGGCCATTGGCTTCAACCGCGGTGTGATTTTTGCTGCCGAAGCGATCAATGCGGCGGGCGGAGTGAAGGGTCGTAAAGTAGAGATCGTTACACGCGACACGCAAGGCGATCCAACCAAGGCTGTGAACGCGACGCAGGAAATGATCAGTCAGGCCAAAGTGCACGCCGTATGGGGACCAACTAACTCCGGAGAATCGCTCGCCATCACGCCGATCTTGGCGCGTGCCAAGATGCCAAACGTACACCCCTGTGTCGTCGACAGCTTGATCGACGAGAGCAAGTTTCCAAACGCCTTCCGAATGTCGCCGTCAAACACCCAGTGGGACGACGCCGTGCGCAATTACTGCACCAAAATCGTCAAGGCGAAAAAGGTAGCCGTGATCGGTGACACTACGGGCTATGGCGTCACCGCTGCGAAAGCTTCCGCCGCGGCGTTTACGAAGGAGGGCATCGAAGTCGTGTACCTCGTGAACATTGACTCCACACAACCCGACATGACGCCCGACATGTTGCGTGCCAAGAATGGTGGTGCCGAGGCGATCGTTGTATGGAGTGTGTCGACGGGTATGAACGCGCGCCTGTTCAACACCCGCGCCACCATGAATTGGGACGTACCGTTCGTTGGCCATCCTTCGATGTCGTCTGGCGAAATCGCGAAGCTCGTCGACAAACCGTCGAACTGGGACAAGGTGTACGCCATTGGCTATCGCAGCTGCAGCTACGGCGAAGACGGCAAGTTGCCGGCACGTACGCAGGAGTTGATCGAGCGCATCAAGGGCAAGGTGGAGCTCAATGATACGCTGTTGTGGTGGGTCGCCAATGCCGTTGATGCTGTCAATCTAGTCGCCAAGGCCGTCGAGGCAACCGGCTCGACGTCGAATGAGGACATCATCAAGTATTGGAACTCTTTGACCAAGTATCCGGGCTACTTCGGCGATTACACCTGGTCGCCGGCGTCGCATAACGGATATCCAGTCAATGACATCGTAATGTCGGCGGCAAGCTCGGCCAAAAACGGCACTTTCAAGTTGGCTCCCGGTTACACTTGACACCCATTCCCCATCCAACTCCGCTTGCTTAGAGCCGCCGGATCCGGCGGAGCACGATAGTTATTGGGCCCGGGCTGAGCAGCGGGTTCTGCAATTCGCCGCTGCTGGTGATGTGTGGGCTCATGTCGCCAGCGACTACTACGAAAGTCATGTCCCCAATGCTGTTTTCGATCCTGTCGACCGGCCTCGCAATGGGCGCGATCTATGCGCTTATCGGCGTGACCTATAACACTATGTATGCGACCTCTCGCGTGATGAGCTTCACCGCTGGCCAGCTCGGCATGCTCGGCGGCGTGTTCGGCTCGCTGTTCATCCTGAAGTTAGGCCTGCCGTGGATCATCGGCCTGACACTCACGCTCGCAGCTTGTGCGATTGTGGGCGTTATCACTGAGGTCATCGCCGTGCGGCCGGTACTGAAAAGCATCGAACAGCATCTCTACGTGCTCTCGACGCTCGCCCTGGCGCTGATGATCCAGCAGTTCACCGCGATCGAATGGAGCACCGAGCCAATGCCGTTCCCGCGCCTGTTCGGACCAGCTGGCGGCTTCCTTGATGAAAAATTCTGGTTGCCGGTGGTCGCCTGCGGACTGACCATCGTCGCGCTCGAACTGCTTTATAAACATACCCTCGTCGGGCGTGCCTTCAAGGCGATTGCAGAGGATAACTTCTCTGCCCAGGCGCTAGGCCTGCCCGAGCGTAATTTGCGCATGGCGAGTTACGCGCTCGCCGGCGTGATCGGCGGTCTTGCGGGTTTTTCCGGCGGCTCGCTGCTGCTCGCGTTCGTCGCCAACGGGCCTCACTTGAATTTTTACGGCTTCGTGCCGGTCGCGCTAGGTGGTCTCGGCAACAATCGAGGATCGATCGTCGGCGGCTTCGCGCTTGGCCTATTTCAACAAACCGCAAACTTCCTGGTCGGCGGCATTTTCGCATCCGTCGCGGTGTTTGCCCTGTTTATCATCGTACTGCTATTGGCACCGCAAGGGCTGTTCGGCGCGACCGCGGCCCGGAGGGTGTGATGGCAACGCAGACCGTACCCATCTCGAAGTCTGTCGTTTCGGCGGGCAGAGTAAATCACGCAAGCAAAGGCTGGTTACCGCTAATACTGATCTTTGCTCTCGCCGCGGTAGTGCCGTTCGTCGGCAACGACTACTGGGTGCTGATCGCCACGCGCGCGGCAATCTACTGGGTGCTGGTGAGCGGCCTGACGCTGGTGGTCGGCTATGCCGGACAACTCGCGATTGGCTACGTCGCGCTGCTCACGGTAGGCGCCTATGTTGCGAGCGTACTCGCGGCCGGCAATGTCATAGCGCCGGTGCCGCCATTTCTGGCGCTCGCGGCGGCTGGCGTAACCGGTGCCGGATTCGGGGTGATCGTCGGGCTGCCGGCACTGCGGCTGCGGACTTTCTATTTCGCCATGACAACGTTGGGTTTCGCCACAATCGTGACGCAGGTGGCGCTCGCTTGGCAAAGCGTCACTGGCGGCGGTATCGGCCTTCCGGGACCGGAACTGCCGGCCCCGTTCAATTCCGGTCGCGGCTTGTTCTACTTGTGCCTCGGATTTGCCGGGGTGTGCACTTGGCTTGCGTCCAATCTCGCGCACAGCCGCTATGGCCGCGCCCTCATTGCGATCCGCGATGCCGACGTAGCCGCCGAGGCCCTCGGCATTTCCAAGCCAGCACTGCTGACCAAGGTCTTCCTGTTCAGCGGCGCGCTAGCGGCGATTGCGGGTGGTCTGTTTGCAACCCTGCAGACCTACATAACGCCCGACGCATTCACGTTCGACCTGTCCTTGCTGTTCTTCATCTCGGTCCTGATCGGCGGACGCGGATCAATCGTCGGGCCGTTGATCGGTACCATCGTGCTGACGCTGCTGCCGGAAGTGGCAGCCCCACTCGCCGCCTGGTCGACGTTTCTTTATGCGGTGCTGCTGCTGGCCGTAGTATTGCTCGTGCCAGGTGGCATCGCCGCCATGCTCGATTTCAGCAACCGAACGCCGCTCGAAAGCGATCGCGCGGTGGTGCCGAAGCCGGCGCTGGTGGCCGAATTCAAGGCGGATAAGGTCGAAGGTCAATCGATCGAACTTAAGGACATCGTTCTAACCTTCGGTGGCGTGCGTGCCGTGGACGGTGCCAGCCTGAACATCGCGCGGGGGCAAATTCACGGCCTGATCGGGCCGAACGGCAGCGGCAAAACGACGATGCTGAACGTCATCTCGGGTTATTATTCACCCACCGCCGGCACGGTGGAACTCGGCGGCAAGCCGCTTGAACCCGGTCGTCCAGAAACCCGCGCCGGCCACGGTATCGCCCGCACCTTCCAAACGCCGCGCATCGTCGGGGAGGCGAGCGTGCTCGACAACATCATGATCGGTGGCACAATGAAAGGTCACGCTGGCTTCGCTATGACGCTGCTGTCGCTGCCTGGCTATCACCGTGATGAAGCCGCGCTGCGCAGCGCGGCGCTCGCAGCCCTCAGTGTTATCGGGTTAGAAGCGCTTGCGAATGTCCGCGCCGACCGTCTGCAGCACAGCGAGTTGAGATTCATCGAGATCGCGCGCGCGCTGATGCTGCGGCCCGCATTTTTGCTGCTCGACGAGCCTGCGGCTGGCTTGTCGGTGCACGAAATTGGGCGGCTCGGCGAATTGATCAAAGCCGTTGCACGCAATGGCACCGGTGTACTTCTGGTCGAGCATCACGCCGACATGATATTCGGGATCTGCGACTATGTGACGGTGCTCAACCTCGGCCGCGTGCTCGCTGCCGGCACGCCATCCCAGATACGCACCAATAAGGAGGTCGTCAGTGCTTATCTCGGCGGCTGAACCATTGCTTCAAGTCAGGAGCCTAACGTCTGGGTACGGCAAGATCGGTATCTTGCATGGGGTCGATATAGACATTGCGGTTGGTGAGGTCGTCGCCCTGTTGGGCCCGAACGGTGCTGGCAAAACCACGCTGCTACGGACCGTTTCCGGTCTCCTGCCGTGGACCGGCGGCACCGTGACCTACCAGGGACGCGACATGGCCAGAGTGGGCCCACGCGAGACAGCGCGATCGGGCATCGCGCACGTGATCGAGGGGCATCGGGTGTTTACGCAGCAGACCGTGGCCGACAACCTGTTGCTCGCCGCCTACGACGTGCCGCGGGCGGAACGCAGTGTGCGCATAGAAGAGGCGCTCGCCTATTTCCCCGAGCTTGCGGAGAAGCGCGGCAATCTTGGATCGACGCTGAGCGGCGGACAACAGCAGATGCTCGCGGTTGCTCAGGGCCTCGTTCGCAGGCCGAAGCTGTTGATGCTTGATGAGCCGTCAGCGGGATTGTCTCCAGTGCTCGTCGATCGGGTGCTGTCGGTGGTGACCAAGCTCCGGCAGTCTGGCACCTCAGTGCTGTTGGTCGAGCAGCTGATCGAGAAGGCGCTGGCGGTCTCAGACCGTGTCTACGCCCTGGCGCAGGGCCGCATCGTGCTGGCGGCGGCGACGGCCGAAAAGGATTTACCCCATCGACTGGAACGCGCCTACCTCGGGTAAATGGTGAACTGCTCTGACTTCGTTCGGGCACTCTCTAGAAACTTCCGCCGTGGCCGCTTCTGGTGGCAATCGCATATGCCAACGCAAACACGATGGCATAAAGCTAACGCAGCCACCCTTGACGGGCAGGCTGGTTAGGGAGTTGTCAACATGAGTGCTTGCAGGAATCGGGCCGCGGCTTTGACGCTGTCGAGTGCTTTGAACGAGGCAGGTCTCGCTTGCCTATTCCGCAGCGTCGCGCACCACGACGCCGTCTTCGATGTCGAATTGAAGGATGTCGTTGAAGCGGTTGAACGCGCCGCACAACGCTGTGCGCCAGGTCATCTCGACAATTTGCGCTTCGGTAAAGTGCTGCTTCAGGCGCGTGAAGATCTCGTCGCGCGTGCGGTTCCAGTCGTTCGTCACTGCGATCGCGTATTCAATGACGAGCTTGTCGACATCGTCGAGTTCGGAGTGGTCCTTGTAGTCGAGCAGGCGCGTCGCCCCTTCTTCAGTGATGCCTTGCACAGCGAGCTTTGGGGCGTGGTGCGAGACGCAGTAAGTGCACTTGTTGAGCAGCGACACGGTAACAAGGCAGAGTTCGAGATAGCGCTTCGGCAGCACGGCTTCATTAGCCAGATCCGTCAGCAGCCCCCAAACATTCTTGAATATTGGCGGCCGGTGCGCCATTACGCCGGCCTGGTTCTCAAACTTGCCGTAGGACTTCATCGTCTCCCACAGCGGCCAAAGATCCTTCGGCAGGTCTTCCTTCGTCTTGACTGAGATACGCGACACGGTTGGGTATCCTTTCAGGGTTTGGCGATTAGAACTTGGTTGCCGGCTTGAACCACTGAATATTGAGCGCCAGACCCAACATGGCCGCAAGCACAATGAATGTGAGTATCGAAACAAGATATCCGGTCATCGTTTGATACTCGCCGTTCCTAAGCGACCGCTGCGCTTCGGGAGAGAACGTATGCGAGCACGTGCTCACACCCTGCCGGCAGGCCGTTGGCAGGACCATCGTCGACCGCTGCCCGCATATTTGGTCTTGTCGCTTCATGCCTGGTATTACTGGGCGTTTAGCATCTGGCGAAACATCGCGACCGCCGAGAATATCATCTAAGGCTTTAGTTTGACAACTGCTCAGCATAGCGCTGGTTGTACAATTGAATTATGGCCAGCAATTCTGTGCCGCATCGAATGCGTACACTTGACGTCGGGCGACGCAGGCATTGCGCCAACCAATCCCGCCAGTCCTCCACCCAGAGATTGACCAGCAATAACAATTCGTTTACCCGGATTGTCGAGGCGAACTTTGTCAAACAAGGCCAGCGCATCATCGAGTTGCATGCGCTCCAGCCGGCCATATCGGTGCCACGATACGAAATATAGATCGTGCCGCGGAAGACCGCAGGTCTGCCACGTGTTCGGGTGCACGACCTCAAGCACACTTTTGGCCGACGGTTGAGAGCCGCTGGGGTGAGCTTCGAAGATCGCCAGGATTTACGGATCACAATGCACTATTCATCAGCCGGGCTCGACCGGCTGCGGAGGCTGCCAACCGAGGATGCGAACAGAACGGAAGGCGACCAGAACTGATGATGTTGCGGGGCGCCAGACGGATACTCCCGCAAAATTCCCGCAAAAATCTTGCTTTGTTCCGATGCGAAAACCAGCAAGTGATTGAGTTCATTGGCTGTGGTTGCAGGCGAAAGCGAACCCGTCTCTGCGGCGTGACACCCGATTTATAGGGAAATTTCTCGATTTTTGGGGCTTGGAGTTTGCTTATTATCGTGAAAAGTG
>JANOOW010000394.1:0-2286 GCA_031421555.1 Hyphomicrobiaceae bacterium
GCGCACGCGGCGATGCAAGCAAAGCCTACTTGGTTCAGGTTGCCAGCGAAGAGTGCCGGGCCATCGCGGAATAGACGCTAGTCGCTGCGTTTGGCGCGACTCGCCAAAGAAGATGACAACGAAATGGGGTGAGGCGCCAATATCGGCAGCAGGCTTCCGAGCGCGAGCAGAGCCGGCGGGTAGACTCGAAACAGCCGACGCTTATTAAACCATCGACCGACAATGGCAAGCGAACTGCTCAGCAACTTTTGCGGCAGCAGCAGTCCGGCGGCGTCCCGAATGCACCCGTCGCGCAGCAAGCACGTTTGAACGATGATCAGCGCACGCGCGTTCGCCAGACCATCCTGCAGGGTAATGTGGGCCGAGTGAACCGAGCCAACTTCGGCGTCGCCATCGGCACTCGCGTTCCACGCAGCGTAAAGCTGTTTGCCTTCTCGGCCGCAGTCCTGGCGATCGTACCTGCCTATCGTCGTTATCGCTATGTTGTCGTCGACGACCGGATCTGCATCGTAGAACCCACGAGTTACGAGATTATCGAGGTTATCGATAACGCGCCAGGCCGTTACGGCAAAGCGGAGCGGGTCGCGGCTCTGGAGCTCAGCCGATACCAACGACAGTCGATTCTGCGCTTGGCGCGGCGCGATACCCCGCGCGCCGATATTAGAATTGGCCTCGCTCTTGGCGCCGAAGTTCCATATGGTGTCGCGCTAGTGCGGTTCAGTCCGGAGTTGATTTTTGAGATTCCGCAGCTCGAACAATATCGCTATGTTATCGTCGAAGACGACGTGGTCATCGTTAACCCGCGGAACCGAGTGATTGTTCTCGTCATCCGCGCGTGAAAGGGTGTAGACAGACAACGCCGGAGTAATTCTGCAGCGTTTTGCCGGAGAAAAATTGCAGAGCTAAGGCTCGGGGGCCTTATTGCTTATCGCGTTTGAGTATTGGGTCGGCATTTCGGGCGGCGGACTGGCCTTAGCGCCCGAGACGGATGGAGCAGACTTACAGCCATAGTCGCGATGGACGTAGTTGGTTACAGCCGCCTCAGAATTGTGCAGTGCCGAAACTCGTCGGTCAGTGCCAGAAGCTGCCGATTGATAAACCTCAAGGTCGTCGGCTCATTCACGCCGGGGAACTGCGGCCGCCGTAATCAGCGGATTACGAGAGGGAACTCCATTGTGCCGTCCCACGTGAACGAGCCGTTTTCCCGGTACATCTCGTTGAAGTGGCCGGGGATCAGGCGGTCGGCTAGAGGAAGCAACATCTTGATCGTCTCGGCGGCGCGCTCCTGCGTATCAAACGCGTGGTCGACGCGGCCGTTCAATGCCTCCTTGGGAAATTTGATGGCATCCTGCGCCACAACCACGCGGCCCTTGTCGGCGGTATCCAGGATTAGGGCATAGCAACCTGGCGTGTGGCCGGGTGCAGGCACGTAGCGGATGCCGGATTGGAATTCGCCTGGGCCGTCGAGCAGGTGAAGTTTGTACTTGCTCATCTGCTCGCGCACCATCCAGGGGATCCAGGGATCGTCCGGATGCGGGCTAGCGGCGTATTCGAACTCGGCTCGGCTGATAAACACCTCCGTCGAGTAGGGGAAGAGATCGATGTTCATCACGTGGTCGTTGTGCAGATGCGACAGGAATACGCGGCGAATATCCTTCGGTTTCAGCCCGCGCGCGGCGAGGGCGCGCTCGAGTGCCAGCCGGTTCACGGTGTGCCCCACGTCTACAAGGATGTAGCCGTCGTTGCCCTTGATCAGTGTTAGGTTGGTCATGCCGAGGTAGCCGTCCGCAAGACGCAGGTTGTTGCCCTTGACGATGATCTCATAGGTAGGTTTGGCAGCTGACATGGAGCGTGTATCCTCAGTTGATCTCTGCGACTGTCGCGATGAAGTCCTGGCTTAGATGGCCTGTCTCACCCTCACTAGGACAGTATTATCGCGGGTGCGTTGCCCTCGGAATTCACTCCAACTCTTGATTTATTGGAAATGCGCTCGATCAGCTCGTCCATCTCGATCTGCACATGATCGCTTGGATACGAAGACCACGCAAGCGTATCTGGAAGCGTTACGCGATCACGTATCGGCGCATGGCCGTCCTCTAGCGTTCTATGCGGATCGGCACGGCATTTTCCGCGTCAACGCGAAGGATGCGGAAAGCGATGACGGACTGACGGTTTTCAACCGCGTGACCGGGCGCCTGCGGATCGAACAGATTTGCGCGACCACGCCGCAGGCCATGGGTCGTGTCGAACGCGCCAACCAGACCGGTTGCTGTCAGAAGCCGAACG
>JANOOW010000395.1:0-1969 GCA_031421555.1 Hyphomicrobiaceae bacterium
AGTTCCGCTCTTGAGCACGACGAACGCCTTCGGTTTGGTGAGGCCGTCCGAATCTTCGGCCGGCACGATCGCGGCCTCCAGCACATCGGCGTGGCCGATCAATGCGCTTTCGACCTCGAACGGCGAAACCCAGATGCCGGAAACCTTGAACATGTCGTCGGTGCGGCCGGCGTACGTGTAGTAGCCATCGGCCGAGCAGGTGTACTTGTCGCCGGTGCGCATCCACTCGCCCTCGAACGTGCGGCGGCTTTTCTCGCGCTGGTTCCAATAGCCCTCTGCCGCGGTCGGGCCCTTGACCAGCATTTCACCGACTTCGCCCGCGGCCGGCGATTGGCCTTTCTCGTCCGCAAGCCTGATCTCGTATCCTTTGACCGCCGTGCCCGAGGTGCCGTAGCGGATGTCTCCCGGACGGTTGGAGACATAGATGTGCAACATCTCGGTCGAGCCTACGCCGTCGAGAATATCGACGCCGAAGCGCGCGCGCCACGCCTTCCCGATCTCGGCCGGCAATGCCTCGCCCGCTGAAATGCAAGCTCGCAATTTTTTTGAGCCTGTCTCAGGCGTGCACGCTGCGCTGGCGAGGATGGCCGTGTACAGCGTCGGCACACCGCAGAAAATCGTCGGCTGGTAATCACGCATCGTCTTGAACACGGCGTCCGGCGTTGGGCGATCAGGTAGCAGCACAGTAGTGGCACCCACGGACATTGGGAAACTGATGCCGTTGCCGAGACCATAGGCAAAGAACAGCTTCGCCGCCGAAAAGATGACGTCGTTTTCGCGGATGCCAAGTACGCCTTGTCCATAGAGACGCGCGGTATCCATCATGCTGGTGTGGACGTGCCGCGCACCCTTGGGTGCGCCGGTCGACCCTGACGAATATAGCCAAAACGCTACTTCGTCGGCGCACGTCTCTACAACTTTGAAGGTGGCTGGCTGCAGCGCAAGTTCAGTCGCCAGGGAAAAGCCGTAAGCCGGCGCTTCGCCCCCGGCTACAATAACGTGGGTGAGATCGGTGAGATCTTTCAGGATCGGCTGCACTACGGCCAGCAACGCTGGCGAGACAACCAACGCTTTCACGCGGGCGTCGGCCAGGATGTAGGCGTACTGCTCGACCGTCAGCAGCGTGTTGAGCGGGATCGGTATGATGCCGGCCTTGATGGCTCCCCAGAAGCACACCGGAAAATCGATCGTGTCCGGCAGCAGCAGGGCAATTCGCATTTCCCGTTGCAAGCCCAACGAATTGAGGAGGTTCGCCGTCCGGTTCGTTTCGCCGGCGAGCTCCCGGTAGGTCATCCGCCGGAATGGATCGATGAAAGCCAGCTTCTCCCCGCGCCCAGAGCCATGATGAGCGTCGATCATGTCATGTGCGGCGTTATAGATGCGCGGATACGCCATCGAACATTCCACCCGGGGCTGTTTTTTGCAAAGTCATGCACTATAGTGCCGCACGCCCGTTGTCGCACACAACATGTTTCCAAAACAGTACAGGCTACTGGAATACTTGTGCGATGCACCATATTATCATGCACCGCAGCAATCGATGTGGATGGCAATGGTACAAGTAAGCGAAAAACAATCCGAGCATCGGCGCGGGTCAGATCCTGCCGAAGAGGGCTACCTTACCCTCGTCGGCGAACGGCTGCGCTTGACGCGTGCGCGCCGCGGCATGTCGCGCAAGGTCCTGTCGATTGCCTCCGGCGTGTCAGAACGCTATCTCGCCGAGATGGAGCGCGGAGCTGGTAATGCTTCGCTGCTCGTCGTGCGGAAGCTAGCCGCCGCGATGGGTATCCGGGTGTCGGAATTGGCCGCGGAAGAGTTCGACCGGTCGGTCGATCTGAATCACGCCGTGCATCAACTCGAGCGTTTGTCCTCGTCGCAGATCGCCGAAACGCGGCAGTGGATGGCCACGCGTTTCGGCAAGCAAAGCGCCGCGGATCGCCAGCGCATTGCGCTTATCGGCTTGCGCGGG
>JANOOW010000396.1:0-1569 GCA_031421555.1 Hyphomicrobiaceae bacterium
AGGCTGCCTATCATGCCCGTGCGAAGGTCTATCACCCGGACCGCTACAGCACCGCCGAACTGCCAGTCGAGGTACGCGACTACCTCGCCTCGATGTCGCGCCGCGTCAACGCCGCCTTCGCCGCCCTCGAAGACCCCCACCGCGAAAAGAAAGCCGCCACCGCCAACCGCGCCACGGCGATCTACACGAGCGGCGCGGGAGTGTGAGGGCTAGCTTGCAACAGATTGTGATAGGGTGCGGCCCTTGCGGTGAACCTGAACACGCCAGGCCTGCGCCGGAATGACGGGAGGAGGGCTATATTTTGGCATCCTACGTGCCCTTTGTTGCAATGAGAATCGCTGCAGCAATCTCTACACATCCTTAAGCGACGAGCAGAAGAGGAAAGCCGATAAAACTGTCGGTTGTATGATGTGAACCGACGCGTCATTGCTTGAGTGTGACTTGATGGTTTGGGTTGATCGCAACAATTACCACACCTTTTGGTTTCCTGGACGGATCGCGGCGCATAAGCCGCGAGACGCATCCGGGACCTTCACGTATCGATGTTTTGCACAGAATTTTCAACTGGTAAGGATCCCGGATGCGGTTTGCCGCTGTGGCGCAATCCGTCCGGGAAACCAACCGTTTGTGAGTCAGTTATTGGTGCGGTTGGCCTTAGCGTCACCTTCCCAAATGTGCCTGCTCAATGTAGGGAGCAGGCATCGATAACATGGCAGCGGGTGAACCGACTTGAACGACGACACGCCACATCCGAAAACGAATTATCGTCTGGCGCTCGCTGCGGGGCGGATCGGCGTTTGGAGTTGGGATGCGGCGACAGGGCTGCTCGACTGGGATGACGTGGCGCGAGACCTGCTTGGTGTTGCCCCTGATGTCGAGTTGACCGTGCAGGATTTCGAGGCCTTGGTCGCGACGGATGACCGTGCGATCCAGCAGGCGGCGTGGGCAAAGGCGCTCGATCCTGAGCGGACGGGCGAACTGCAAGTTGAATGGCGGGTCATCCCACCGAACGGTGGCTCCCATCGTTGGATTGCCGTGCGTGGGAAGATCGAGTTTGCGCGCGGAGCACCACTTCGGGGCGACGGTGTCCTCAGCGATGTGACGGACCGTCGGCGCGCCGAAGCGCGGCTGGCGGGCATCGTCTCAATCGCCGCCGACGCCATCATCTCGATCAACGGGCAGCGGCGGATCATCCTATTCAACGACGGAGCTGAGCAGATATTCGGATATATCAGGGCTGAAATCGTCGGCCAACCGCTCGATGTGCTGCTACCTGATCGTTTCCGTAAGAGCCATGCTGACCATATTGACCGGTTTAGTGCATCGACAGTCTCATCGCGGCGGATGGGCGAGCGCGGTGAAATTTATGGACGGCGCAAGAACGGTGACGAGTTTCCGGCTGAGGCATCAATTTCGCATTTTGAAATTGCTGACGAGAGCACATTTACTGTGGTCTTGCGCGACATCTCGGAACGCAAGCGGGTCGAGGAGGAACTGGCCCGGATCAACGCGCAACTTGAGGTCCGCGTTGTCGAACGGACCTCCGAACTCAACGCCGAAATGCAGCGG
>JANOOW010000397.1:0-4402 GCA_031421555.1 Hyphomicrobiaceae bacterium
GCTATTGGACGATCTTGGCGGCATCGAGCGTGCGAAACATCACGACCCCCACACAAACTACGTCATCCCGGAAGCCGCGCGCCAAAGCGAGCGGCTATCCGGGACCCAGGGGAAAAGCGCCAAAGGCACTGCATTCTCGCGTCTCCGACACGCTCGCGCGACATCCCGGCTCTCAGCCAGCGCACATGCGCGCCCTTTCCGGCGGCGATGACGGCAGCACTTAATCCCGCAGCAACTCGTTGATGGCGGTCTTCGAGCGCGTCTGCGCATCGACGGTTTTTACGATCACCGCGCAGTAGAGCGACGGACCCCAATTCTCGCCCGGCAAATTCTTGCTTGGCATATTGCCCGGCACCACCACCGAGTACGGCGGCACGCGGCCGATGTGGATTTCGCCTGTCGCGCGGTCGACGATCTTGGTCGAGGCCGAGATGAACACGCCCATCGACAGCACCGAGCCTTCCCCGACGATCACGCCTTCGACGACTTCCGAACGCGCGCCGATGAAGCAGTTGTCCTCGATGATCGTCGGGTTGGCCTGCAACGGCTCCAGCACGCCGCCGATGCCGACACCGCCGGACAGATGCACGTTACGGCCGATCTGCGCGCAGGAGCCGACCGTCGCCCAGGTGTCGACCATCGTGCCGCTATCGACGTAGGCGCCGAGGTTCACGAACGAGGGCATCAGCACGACGTTGGGCGCGATATAGGCCGAGTGGCGGACGACGGCGCCCGGCACCGCGCGGAAGCCAGCGGCCTTGAACTTGGCGGCGTTCCAATCGGCAAATTTGAGCGGCACCTTGTCGTAGCCGATCACCTGATAGCCGACATCGACCGAGGTGACGAACGACGCATTGTCGGCAAGCCGGAACGACAACAGCACGGCCTTTTTCAACCACTGGTGGACGGTCCACTCGCCTTTCGGCGAGCCGATGATTTTTTCGGCGACGCGCGCCTTGCCGCTATCGAGCATATTGAGCGCAGTTGTCACCGCATCGCGCACCGCGCCCTTGGTCTGCGTGCTGATCGTCTCACGCGCCTCCCAGGCAGCCTCGATGGTGTTTTGCAGATCGGCGTTAGACATGGGACGTGCCTCGGTGGTGGGCTGGATGCAGCCCGCGTTGTCGCGTGGCAGGGTGTGTGTGTCAATTGGTGTGGGGGTGGTGGGTGGTAAGGGGCGACAAGGTACTGCTGCCGTTGTCATTCAATAAAGTCTGACAATGTGCCGATACCACTATGGCAACTACGTATTGGGCTGATACAGATTCGTATGATCAAGCGAACGAACCTTGTCGGCAACCACACAATACCTCGTCTCACAAATGAGCTGCGAAATCTCACCCGTCGATACGAGGGATGGTGGAATCGTTGGGCGACTGATCAGGACGCGCATGACAAACCAAATGCTCCAGTATTCCACTACACAAGTTGGGATGGCTTTCGCGGCATTATGCAGAGTGAAAGCTTTTGGCTTCACAGCATCTTTTGCATGAATGACAAGACGGAATTGGACTACGGCTGGAACATTTCACGCGATCTCCTGCTACAACGAAACCTTGCAGCTCACTTATCGAGCGACGAACTGGTGAAAGTTTTTTGCGCCCCACAACTCGCGGCAGACCGAAGGCTGTGGCTCAGGCAGCGTTTCGATTTCTACTCGATTAGCTTTGGAGTCCGCGACGACGACAGACAATGGTGCACTTACGGTGACAAGCGACGCGGCGTTGCTGTTGGCCTGAAGCCACATCTATTCAGCAACGTCAGCAAGCCAGCCCCCGCCCCGGAAGACAAAGTTTATATGGCGAGAGTCTTATATGGCTCTTCCGAATGCACCGAGCGTCACCGTCTGGCAATCGACTTTGCTTTCAGTATTTTGGAGGAAGCACGCCAACGTGGTCTTGTGCGCACCGACGCGAGCGGCTTGGCCTTAGTGAGAACCGTAGCGACGCTCATGAACGTGCCGCTGATTTGGAACAGCGTAACAACCAAATGTGCAACTTGGCGGCATGAAAAGGAGCTTCGCATGTTAGCAACGAATGACTTGACAAGGCCGCACCTTCCAATTCGGCGTCGTGACGACGGGCGGTCCTATATTGTGATCCCAATGCCTTTGCGAAGAATTGGTAGCATATCCGAGATCATGGTGGGAGCGGATGCTGATGGAAGTGCCGAAAATGAGGTGCGGAGGCTCTTGAATAAATGGGGCGTGCCTGATGTACCCGTGAATAGAGGTACTACTCCTTCGCTTCGGCGATAACCTGCTTGGCTAACACGAATTATCCTGAGTCTTATGCAAGGTTACTCGGCGGATCGCGCGCAACGCAATCGGATCTAAATCCAATCATTCTCGTCATGGCCGCAGAGGCGGCCATCCACGACAACGTGCGGAGGATTGAGTGTTGCGGAGCTTGATGTTTCTCGAAGCGAGTCCCCGCCACAGCACCTCGCTAATTGAGGCTTGTCGTGGATGGCCGCCTCCGCGGCCATGACGAGAAGAAAGGAGCGAGAATTGCGAGCGCCGCCACCTCACCCCAACTCAATCTCCCCATCGACCACGTGGTTGAGGTTGGTGCCCTCGGCGGTCAGCACCATTTTCACTTTGAGCTTGCCGCCGGCCGGCGATTGCTCGCGCACGATGCGCTCGATTTCCTGTTGCGAGGTGACACCGACATGCTTCAGGAACTTGCGCATCGACATGTTGAACTTTTCATCTTGCATGACGCCAATCCTTTTTACGTGAATTCCCAAATCGAAAAGCTAACCCGTAACCGCCTTGATCAGTTTCTTGGCGTCGTCCGAATCCCAGACGGCTTCGCCTGTCAGACGACCGACCTCGCGGCCGTCGGCATTGAGCAGAAGCGTCGTCGGCATGCCGATGATCTTCAAGGGCGAGCTCATTTTGCCGGTCGGATCGACGTATAGCTTGAGGCTCGACACCCCGATGCTGTCGAGAAACTTGCGCGATGCCTCGACCCCGCCGCGATCGACGCTGAGCGCCACAACCTCGAACTTGTCCGAGCCGAGTTCCTTCTGCAGGCGGTCGAGCGCCGGCATTTCCTTGCGGCACGGCACGCACCACGTCGCCCACACGTTCAACAACACGACACGGCCCTTGAAATCGGCCAGAGTTTTCGGTGCGCCGGTGCCGTCGACGAAGGCGATTTCGCCAACCGCTTCCGGCTCGCGCTTGAACACGAACTTGATCATCTCGCCCTGCGACAGCGGGTTGGTGCTGGATGCGGGCGTCACCGTCGCCTGCGCGATCTGCTGGCGCTCGGCCTCGGCGGCGTTGTCAGCGCTGCGCGCAATGACGTATACCGCGCCGAAGCCCGCCATCGCTGGCAAGGTTGCCGCCAACACCAGTGCCATCGTCCACCACCGCTTCGACATCGTTCTCGCATTCCCTGAATCTTTATCTCACGACGCATACGCCCGGAGAGTACCATGACCGACAAGCAAGCCAACAAGATGTGGGGAGGCCGGTTCGCGGTGTCCAATGCCGACATCATGCAGGAGATCAACGCCTCCATCGGGTTCGATAAGGTACTGGCACCGCAGGATATTCGCGGCTCGAAGGCGCACGCCGAAATGCTCGCCGCGCAAGGTATCATCTCAAAGGAGGACGCTGCCAGCATCATCGCCGGTCTCGACAAAGTGATGGCCGAGATCGACGCGGGCCAAATGCAATGGTCGCGTGAACTCGAAGACGTGCACATGAACGTCGAGAGCCGTCTGCGCGAGATCATAGGCACGCCGGCCGGGCGGCTGCACACCGCGCGCTCGCGCAACGATCAGGTGGCGCTCGATTTCAAGTTGTACGTGCGCGACCGGATCGACGGGCTCGACCATGCGCTGGTCCGGCTGATGCAGTCACTGGCGACGAAGGCGCTCGCACATGCGGGAACGGTCATGCCGGGCTTCACGCATCTGCAGCCGGCGCAGCCAGTAACGTTCGGGCACCATTTGATGGCCTACGTGGAGATGATCGGGCGCGATCGTGGCCGGTTCGCCGATGCGCGGGCGCGTCTCAACGAGTCTCCACTGGGAGCAGCCGCACTGGCGGGCACATCGTTCCCGATCGACCGGCACATGACCGCCAAGGCGCTCGATTTCGACCGCCCGGCGGCGAACTCGCTCGATGCCGTCGCGGATCGCGACTTCGCTTTGGAAACGCTGGCCGCCGCCTCGATTTGCTCGATGCATCTGACGCGGCTGGCGGAGGAAATCATCATCTGGATGACGCCGCAGTTCGGCTTCATCAAGATGTCGGACCGGTTCACCACCGGTTCTTCGATCATGCCGCAGAAGCGCAATCCCGACGCTGCTGAACTCGTGAAAGGCAAGATTGGGCGGATCGCCGGTGCGTTCCAAAGCCTGCTGCTGGTGATGAAGGGCCTGCCGC
>JANOOW010000398.1:0-17122 GCA_031421555.1 Hyphomicrobiaceae bacterium
GTGAGCGCGTGTGCAAGGCGACGCACTTGGGTACCGTCATGACTGAATGTGACCTTCAGCAGAACAACACGTCGAGGATGCCGACGACGGAAGCCTGTACCACGAGCTAGTGCTAGCCGTCCAAGAGCCCTCAGCGTATTCTCGTGATGTCGGTGAAGATGGTCCGCGTCCACCGGCGCGGTTCCGGTGCATACGATGGGCGCAGAGCTGTGCTCGCGATGCGGCCGATGCCGTAGGGAGGCGATACGAAACGTGGCGATGTTACCCGGTAGGTTGTGATGGTAGTGGCTCGGCCAATCACAGTGGCGGGACGGTAGCTAGGCCCCTGTTTGACTTTCTTCTCCGGCAACTGCGGTTCCGGCTTGTTTAGCGCTGCACTGCCAGGTTGCGTGACAACTTCGCCAGTGTTCCCGGCATCGGCAGTAGGCAAGTCGACACTGGCAGACGCGGTCTGCGCCGAAGCAGCTCCCCGCGCTACCAATCCCGGGCTATTGGGCTGCGCATTCGTTGCCGCATCGTTCGGACGCTGTTCTAATTCAGCAACGCGTCTTTGACGATCGGCCTCCGATGCGTTGCGTTCCGCCTGCAGGAGCGCAACTTTGCGCTTTGCAGCCTTGGCGCGCTCGACCTCGGTTCGATCAATCGCAGGCGTCCCCGCATCGATAGGCGCGCCGATCGCCATACGGCCAGGGAGTGCCGGCAACTGACGTAGCGAAGGTGGCGCCGCAGCTTCTGGCACGGTTACGACCGTCGACCAAGCTGTCGATACGCGGGTCTCCTTAGATTGGGAGGGCAAATTCGCGCGCCCCTTTGCTGTCTCGGCCAGTTGCCGCTCCGCGGCTTTCGGGTCGGCTGGCTTTTCGGCCAACGCTACCTTACCGGTCGCACGCTTGGCCTTCTGCGCGACGATAGCTCGCGGCAAGCACTTGCCGTCCTCATTCATCGCCTGTTCGCTGGGGCACGATTTGCCACAGGCTTGCGCGCTATGGCCCTGCACGAGCGTCAACAGAATATAATCGGGCTCCTCGAGCGGCAGCGTCGCGTTCACCCGTTCGGTAAAGGCCGTCATCGCCTTCTTCGTAGTTGGTCCCCATGTGCCGGTCGCCTCGCCTTCAAAGCAGCCGACGCGCTTCAACTCCCGTTGAAGATCTCGCACGAGCTCGCGGCGCGCATCATCGTCGGCCGGACGGGAAGACGACAGCTTGCGCTGTCCGGGATCTGCAAATTTTGGCGCCACGGGAGCGACAAACGACGGAGCCGGCCCCGCTGCTGCCGGCGGGTCGCGCAAAAGCGGTTTGTCGGGGGAGAAGACGCGGGCCGTGGTGACTGCGGACGGAACGCCGGGTTCCGATGGCCAGAGCACAGTCGATGCTCCGGTTGCTGGCGTGCTAGAGAACTCCGCAACATGCCCTGCGGCGTGCCGCGGCGCGGTATCGAGCGGCATGAAATAGAGTACGGAACCTAGGCTTGCCAGCGCAAACGCGAACCCTGTTGCTATACGCATGACGTCTAACTCCACAACCTGCGTACTCGATCCCCGTACTGAGGGACTTGTACTCCCACTTTCGCGGGCTCGTCCATAATCAAAAACAAAGAACCAACAGATGTTCCATTCCGGCTAGGAATGTTTACAAAAAAAGAAATTTGCAGTCGTCTCTTAGGGCGCTGACCGCTGCGTTTGATATCGCCGGAAGATCGCGAGTGGTGAGCTTCAGCCAACAGCTAAATGCTTGCAGCGTGCCCAAATACCACATGCCCGATTTACCGGTGTGGTTTCGCCGCATGACGTAAGTGTTGCTGCAACACTAGATCTGGAGTTGCGAATGGAGGTGGACGCATCATGCTGTGGGTAATTTTCAGCCTTGGGGATAACCGGTGGAAAAGATCGGCGGATCCCGGGGACCAGTCGGCCGCCGAAGGATCGCACGCGCATCAATCGCGACGGGCTGCGCGCTCAATAAGTCGCCTACACAACTGAAACCATTACCAAATCCTTTCGAATCACATAGCTTCGGCCATTGAGGGAGCCAGTCTGCTAGTGTTGGGCTCGTTCCGGACGATGTTTTGCACAGGTGCAATCTAGCGGCGATAGCTACGGGTGCAAAGTGGTCCGGTTCCATGCGTTCAGGTTGGTTGATACGTTGTCGGCTCGATGCCGGGACTGCTGTTGCTGTTGGGGAATTGCAACAGGCTCAAACAGATCCGGAGCTCACGTCGAATTAGAGCATCGTGCAACTTGGAGCGGCTGATGTGCCGTTGCTGCCTGGAAGATCGCACCCTCGTTGATGATGTCGACGCTCGTCGAACTTTGTAGATGCGTGGACGAGCCCCCTGAAATGGAGAGGGCAATGAGACACGCTCTGGGCGTGCTAGGGGTTCTTGCGGCTGGCGTTCTACTCGCCGTGTCGGCTGCGATGAACTATCGATTTGGCTACAGTCTCGGCAAAACCGAGCTGGACGGCGTTATCTACGGATCGGCCAGCGCGGCAGCCGACTGTATGAAGGCACTCGTGCCGTTTTTCTTCTTTGCCGCAATAAAGAACAAGATGTGGTCGCAAGCGGGCGCATCTGCTGTCGTATGGGTAGTGGTTACCGCTTACGCGATGACATCGGCGTTGGGGCATGCAGCTCTCAATCGCTCGGACTCGTCGGGTCAGCGTGCGGTTGGTGCTCAAAGTTACAAGGATCTGCAAACCGAGCTGAAACGAACGAACGATCAGCTCGCTTGGATCCCACAGCACCGCCCGGCTACGACCGTTCAAGCCGAACTCGACGGCGCGAAGAATCGCCGCGAATGGAGTTGGACCAACGGTTGCACCTCGATGACTGGCAAAGCGCAGCGCGACTACTGTCAAAACCTGCACGCTTTGAATGCCGAGCTTGCTTCCGGGCAAGAGGCGTCCAAGCTTGGAGCCAAGGCGAGCGATCTTACCCGTAAGATCGAGCAGAACGGCGGCGGTAAATCGACCGATGCCGATCCGCAAGCCGTGGTTCTGTTGGCTTTGCTAAAGAAGTTCATGCCGGCTGCGTCGATGGAGGACATTCAAACTGCGATGTCGATCTTCGTCGCCTTGCTACTCGAAGTCGGTTCCGGCTTCGGCATGTACATCGCCTTCAGTCAGTGGCGTCTTTATGATCACGAGGCCCCTGCTGCTCCCGTCATGGCAACGGTCATGGCTCCGCAGCAACCGATCGCGGTTCATGTCCCGGCACCTCCGGTTGCCGTGGTCTCAAAGCCACGCCTCGCAACTGCCAACGACAACAAGACCGCACCGAAGATGATTGCTCCCGAGACGGACGTGGAGCGCTTTTACAAGGAACGTATCGATGCACAGGATGGTTCGAGCCTTACGGCTACCGGTTTGTATGAAGACTACTGCGCATGGTGCGAAGAACAAGAGAAGGAACCACTTGCACTGCCATCGTTTGGTCGTGAGTTCGGTGAGCTAGGCGTACAGAAAGCTAAGATCGCCGGACGAGTTCGCTACATTGGTATTGCACTCCGCTAAGGGGCCGAACAGGAGGAGGACAAGAAGATCAACCTCCCAATTGTCCAGGCAGCCTAAAGGCTGAGAAACAACGAAAAGGACCGCAGCGATGCGGTCCTTTTTTGCGTTCAGGGAGCAGTCGATGACGATTTGAACGCCAAGCCTGCCCGTTCAGCCCTTGGCGTAGTTCTTGATGAAGTCGCCGACGATGCGGACGATGCCACGTGACAGCAGATCGTCCATCGCATCGACGAAGGTATCGACGTCCGCGCGGGTGCAGATCAACGGCGGCTCGAGCCGGATGACGTTGCGGTTGTACTCGGTAAAAGCCACGAGCACGTTGTAATCGCGCAGCAGGAGCGAACCGATGAAGCCGGCTAGCGAACCCTTGAGCTTGTCGTCCAGAACCGAGACGGCCTGCTTCAGCATGAAGGGCAGCGTCTGCGAGAAATCCTGGAATTCGAGACCGACCATCAGGCCTTGACCACGCACATCCTTGATCAGCTTCGGGTGCTTCGCCTTCAAGGCATTTAGCCGGTCCAGCAGATACAGACCCTGCTCGGCGGCGTTGTCGATCAGGCCCTCATCGTAGAGGATGTTGAGCGCTTCGATCGCGGTGATGCAGCCCTCGCCGATGCCACCGAAGGTCGCTGGGCCATGGATCAGCGCGGTCTTCGGCGTGCCGTAGGCCTTCATGTAGACCTCCCGGCGGGCGATCATCGCCCCTACCGCCGACTTGCCACCGCCAAGTGATTTCGCCAGTGCTGTCACGTCGGGGACGACGCCCGCGTGCTCGAACGCGTAAAAGCGGCCCGAGCGGCCCAGGCCGCATTGCACTTCATCGGCAATCCAAAGCACATTGTGCTTGTCGCAAAGCCGGCGCAACTCCTGCCAGAACGCGACGGGCGCCGTATTGATGCCGCCACCGCCCTGGATGGTTTCGAGGCAGACGATCCCGATCGACTTGTCGGCTTCCAGCGCGCGCCGGATCGCCTCGATGTCGCCAAACGGAACTTTGACATTCCTCGACGATAGATCGAAGTTCGAGCGATAGAGCGGGCCGTCGGTAATGGCGAGTGCACCCTTGGTTTTACCGTGGAATGAGTTCTCGGCGTAGAGCACCTTGGAGCGCTCGGGCCCTTGTGCCTGCTCGGCGACCTTCAGTGCTGCTTCCATGGCCTCTGAACCGGACGAACCGAGGAACACCATGTCGAGGTCGCCCGGCGAGACCTTCGCCAGATTATGCGCCAGGGCCGAGGCATATTGCGACATGAACGCCATCGCGATTTCGTGGCGTTTCTCGTCCTGGAATTTTTGCCGCGCAGCGAGAATGCGCGGGTGATTGTGCCCGAACGACAGCGAGCCAAAGCCGCCGAAGAAATCCAGGATCTTGCGGCCATCGCGCGTGTAGTAGTGCATGCCCTCGGCGCGATCGATGATCACCTTGTGGAAGCCGAGCAGCTTCATGAAGTGCAGTTGGCCGGGATTGAGGTGGGCCGCAAACAGATCGATCACCTGTTGCGAGGGCAAAGCTTTCGCCTCCTCGACCGTGATCAACGCGGGCTTCGGCAACCGGTTGGCCTTCAGGTGGACGCCGTCTGCGGCAGCGGCTTGAGGGGCGGTGTTGGCTGTCATGACATTCTTTCGGGGAAATGTAGGACGGGGCGATCAGGCTGCTTGCGGTTTGCCCGCTCGCGTACCGACGCTGGCAGCCTTCTTGCCCCGGTATTCCTTGTAGGCTGCAATCAGCATGTCGTCATCGCGGAACTGGGGGGACCAGCCGATCTCGCGTTTGGCCTTCGAGCAGTCGAGTAGGCATTCTTCATCTGCAATAAGATACTGTTCGGGGTCCATCAACGGCATGTTGACGGCATCGAGCGTGTTCAGCGTGAATTTGACGAGGAACCCAGGCGTCGGCACCAGGATCGAGCGGCTACCGGCTTCCTTGATCAGGCGGCCGAGCAGATCGCGAACCGAAGGCGGCGTGTCAGAACCCAAGTTGTAGGCTTCATTGGGCACGCCCGCGCGCCAAGCCAATTCCGCGGCCGATGCGCAATCGAACACCGATACGAACTGGTAGGGGTTGCGGCCTGAGCCAATCATCGGTACCGGCAGATTGGCATCGATCAGCTTGAACAGCTTTTCCAGTATGCCTAGACGGCCGGGCCCAATGATCAGGCGCGGCCGGAAGATCGAGATGTTGAAACCTCTGCGGCGATAGTCGGCTGCTAGCGTCTCGGTATCCAGCTTGCTCTGTCCATAGTGGCCAAGCGGCGCGCAGGGGTGATCTTCGGTCTGTGGCGTCACCTTGGAATGTCCGTAGACCATATCGGTCGTGTAGTGGACGAGGTGCTTGGCGCCGGCCCGCTCCATCCATTCGAGGATGTTCTTCGTGCCGAAATAATTCACCGGATAAAAGAAGTCGTAGCGTTTTGCCTTCGGCATGATCGGCGACAGCATCTTGGCCGACAGATTGTAGATCATGTCGCCGGGCTGTAGCGGCAGTGATGCAAAGCTATCGCGCTTGGTGACGTCCAGGTGTACGAACGGTACGCTGGCGTAGACGTCGTGATTGCTCTTCACGATATCGGCGATGATGACGTGCTCACCCTTGGCGTGCAGATTGCGGGCAAGGATGTGGCCGACAAAGCCGTCGCCGCCGATGATGATGTGACGCATTGTTGGTACTCGTCGATTGAGGCTTTGAGCTATCAGGACTGCGAAATCAGGATCGTGCCGAAACAGATCAGCCCGATGCCAGCGACCCGGAGCGCATTCACATCTTCCTTGAACACGTAATAGGCGTAGGCAGCGACAACGACGTAAGCAAGGCTGAGAAAGGGATAGGCGAAGGACAGCTCGACCTTCGACAGCACGATCAGGTGCGAGGCCATGCTGATCACGAAGACAGACAGACCGAAGAAGACCCATGGGTTGAAGATGACGCGTATGACCGTCGCAACTATTCCGTCATCCAGTACAAGAGGGCCAAGCCCCAGCATACCCTTCTTGAGCATGATCTGCGCCGCGGCATTGGTCAGGACCGTGAACAGGATGAGAGGGATGAAACGCGCCAAGGGCGATTACCTATTCTGAAATTTATCGCGCGTTCAAGCAGCGGCTGAGAGTTTTGTCCGGCTCGCCCATTTGCGTAGCGGCCGGATAAGGGCCGATTCGGCGAGTATGACGGCGCAGCTTGCATAGCGTACCGCTAGCCGTCGCGGATTGGTGGCAAGTCGCCACAGCCATTCGGTGCCGGTGCGCTGCATAAAGGCCGGCGCGCGAACTTGCGCTCCTCCCACGAAGCCGATTGCAGCGCCGATGCAGATAAAGCCACATGCAACGCCTTGCGCTTTGGCGCGGGCAAAGAGATCAATGCCATGATCCCGCCGCGTTGACAGCGGCTAATGCGATGATTGGAAACCAGTTCTCGCGTATCCGTTGTGCACTTTCGGTGTCGCGACCGGCTTCGCCCATCGTATGCGTGCAACATGATCAAGATCCTGAACGACCTGATAGTATTGCTCAGTCATGGGCTGGACGCAGGGTATCGCGAAGCTCCGGCCTTGATGGTGGGCCTCGCCGCCGTCGTCGTCATCCCGCTGTTTGCCCTCGCTGGGGTCGTAATCAACCGGTTGCTCGCGCGGAGCTACGCTTCTGCCGGGCTGTCAAGCATGTCTCCAGCTAGCGAGAGCGGTTTGGAATGGCCGCGAGATGCCTGGATCACTATTGAGGGCGAGGTCCCACACCGCCGGCCATTCGCCAGCCAAATGCTGAACATTGGGCGGGAGGACGACAATGACGTACAAATCGAACATGCTAGCGTGCATCGGCATCACGCGCTCCTGCATCGGGCGAACGACGCATTATACTATGTGCGAGACTTGAGCGGCGAGGCTGGCAATGGCATCAAAGTGAATGGCCGTCGTGTCACGGAGCAGGCCTTGATGGACGGTGATAGGATCGAAGTCGGCGCAGTTGGCGTGAGGTTCGAAGCCCGTCCAGTTTGATCGTCGCGACCGAAAATTTTAGTCAATCGAGTATTTGAGACCTGATGCCGCATTTCGAGCAAGCCATCGCCGCATCGCAAGGTGGGCGCCGCTATCAAGAGGACGCGGCGGCGGTGTGGCCGATACCGGTTGCGCCGCTCGCGCTGTTGGCTGTGCTGGCCGATGGTATGGGCGGACACGCGGGGGGAGCCAAGGCAAGTCAAGTCGTCTGCGCGAAAACCATTGAGAGTTTCCGCCAGTCGGCCGGTGAAACCCCTGCGCGGTTGACCCAGGCGCTTAGCGTGGCCAACGAGGCGATCGCGCGCACGGTCGATGCCGATCCGTCGCTTGCGGGCATGGGTTCTACCATCATCGCTGCGGTCTTTGGCCCCGCCGGTTTAGAGTGGGTAAGCGTCGGCGACAGCCCATTGTATCTCTTGCGGCAATCGAAGATCACTCTACTCAACGAGGATCACTCGTTGGCGCCGGCCCTCGACCAGATGGCGGCTGAGGGACGCATTACATTAGCCGCAGCCCGCAACGATCCGCGACGGCACATGCTACGATCGGCGGTGACCGGCGAGGATTTAGAGATGGTCGACCTATCGCCCAGGCCACTTGCACTCGAAGCCGGCGATTACGTTATCCTGGCGAGCGACGGAATTCATACCATCGGCGAAGGCGAGATCGCCCGCATCGCTTCGCGCGCTGCCGGCGCCGGGCCGCAGGCGGTTGCCGATGAACTCGTGAATGCTGTTATCAGCGCCGGTGAAGTTCATCAGGACAACGTCACGGTTATCGCAGTGCGGCTCTGCCCTGCTGCCGCCGTTGATGACGCGCCGTGACCGCAAAGGCATAGTGCACCTGATTTTGCCGGGAGAACCATGCCTATGCCGCGTATCGTCACTGTCGCCGCAGCTCAACTCGGCGCCATCAACAAGGCCGATAGCCGTCAGTCGGTCGTCGAAAGAATGATCTCGCTGATGCAGGCCGCCAAAGCCAAGGGGGCTGACTTCATTGTCTATCCCGAGCTTGCGCTGACGACGTTTTTCCCGCGCTGGTACTACGAGGACCGTGCGGAGGCGGACGTGTGGTTCGAACGCGAGATGCCGGGGGAGGCGACGCGACCGCTGTTTGAGTGTGCGAAGCGGTTGGGCATGGCGATGTCGTTGGGATATGCCGAACTGACGCCGGATGGGCACCACTTCAACACGTCGATTCAGGTCGATCAGGCGGGACACATCGCCGGCAAATATCGCAAGGTTCATCTTCCAGGCCACGCAGACCTTGATCCACAGCGCACACATCAGCACCTCGAGAAGCGCTATTTCGAGCCGGGCGATCTGGGCTTCCCGGTCTATCGAACCATGGGTGGCATCTTCGGTATGTGCATTTGCAACGACCGGCGCTGGCCCGAAGTCTATCGCGTGATGGGCTTGCAAGGCGTGGAGATGATCACGCTCGGGTTCAACACGCCGTCGGTAAATTCGCAAAAACCCGGCGAAGGGCCCGAGCAACGCCTGTTCCATCACCGGCTGTCGTTGCAGGCTGGAGCGTACCAGAACTCGACATGGGTCGTCGCCGTCGCCAAATGCGGCCCGGAAGATGGTCACCACATGTTCGGGTGTTCGGTGATTGTCGATCCGGACGGGCACATCGTCGCCGAGACGCAAACGGAAGATGACGAGATCATCGTGCACGCCTGCGATCTCGACGCGACGCGCTTCGGCAAGGCGACGATCTTCGACTTTGCCCGGCACCGCCGAATCGAGCACTACGGCCGCATCACCAGCCAGACGGGCGTTACCCTGCCACCGGAGTAGACAAGCAGTATGGCCGATCTCGAATTCGACTTCACGCAGATGAATGTGAAGGAGTGCTACAAGATCATCTGCGGCATCGTCGTGCCGCGTCCGATCGCGCTGGTGACGTCCGTCAACGAGGCGGGCCGCGTCAACGCCGCTCCGTTCTCGTTCTTCAACGCCTTTTCCGACGATCCCGTGCAGATTGCATTGGGTCTGCAACATAAGGCGGACGGTACGCCGAAGGATACCACGCGGAACTTGTCGGCGGCCAAATACTTCGTCATCAACATGGTCGACGACGGATTGGCTGCAACAATGAACGACTGTGCCATCGATTTTCCACCGGATGTGAGTGAGATCGAGGCGCTGGGCATCAAGACGTTGCCAGGTGTCAGCGTGCCTGTGCCGCGAATTGCCGCCGCGCCGTTTGCTCTCGAATGCCGCAAGGTCGTGTCGCTTGCCTTCTCGAGCACACGGGAGATACTGATCGCCGAGGTCGTCAGGGTGCATGCCCGCGCTGGTTTGGTAGACCCGGTTACGCACTATATCGATGCGCATCGCTATCGCCCTATCGGGCGGCTGGCCGGTTTTCAATACTGCCACCAGGGCGAAGTGTTCGACATGAAGCGTGAAAGCTACGAGGACTGGGCGGCCAAGCGGGGATAGACCCGGCCGCGGCACGTTCACGCTGGAACGTGGTAGTGCTGCCGCATGATGAGCCGGGATAACGCACGCGTATGACAGAGCCGACGCCCTCGAAAGCAGCGGTTGCACCTCTGGTTAACCCCGCTGTCACCGGCAGCGCGCCGAAATTCGTCACCGGATCGATCATGCGTCACCTCCTGGTCATGACCGGGACAGGCGCCGTCGGATTGATGGCGATCTTCATCGGCGACCTCGCCAATATGTATTTCCTGAGCATCCTGGGCGACGTCGAGATCGTGGCTGCGATCGGTTATGCCAGTTCGATCATGTTTTTTGCCACGTCGATCGGCATCGGATTGGCGATCGCAGCGACCGCCCTCGTTTCACCTGCGCTCGGCGCCCGTGATCTCGCGCGCGCGCGCAGGCTTGCGACCAATACGCACCTGGCGTCAGCGGTGTTGAGTGCGCTGCTCGCCGGTGTGCTCTGGCTGATGGTGCCGTGGCTACTGACGGTGCTCGGCGCGGCTGGCCGCACGCACGCTTTTGCCAAGTCTTATCTATCGATCATCGTGCCGACCTTGCCGCTGCTCGCCCTCGGCATGGCATCGGGTGGGGTTCTGCGGTCGGCTGGCGATGCGCAGCGGGCGATGTACGTGACGCTATCCGGCGCAATCGTCAATGTCCTTCTGGATCCGGTTTTGATTTTCGGATTGGGCCTGGGCATCGAGGGCGCCGCCATTGCCTCGGCGCTGTCGCGTGTCGCCGTCATGCTGGTCGGCTTGCACGGCGTCATTCGTGTCCACGATCTGATGTCGAAACCGGACGTGACGTCGATACTCCACGACCTGCCGGCGGTTGCCGCAATAGCCTTTCCCGCCGTCGCGGCAAACATCGCCACGCCGGCCGGTAATGCCTACGCGACCTACGCGATCGCCCCGTATGGCGACGATGCGGTGGCCGCATGGGCCATCATCGGACGCATCATGCCGGTGGCTTTCGGTGCAATCTTTGCGCTATCGGGTGCAGTTGGCCCGATACTCGGGCAAAACCTCGGCGCGCGTGACCCCGTGCGGGTCCATCGCAGCTTCGTCGACGCATTGAAAATCACGGCCGGGTTCACGCTGTTTGCTTGGACAGTGCTGGCAATTTTCTCCAACCAACTCGCTCACGCCTTCAGTGCCTCTGCTGTCACAGCCGATTTGATCCGTTTCAACTGCATGTGGGTCGCTCCGTTGTTCGCTTTTTTGGGAGCTTTGTTCGTCTCGAACGCATGTTTCAATACGCTTGGGCGGGCGCACTATTCCACGTGGTTCAATTGGGGCCGGGCGACCTTGGGGACAGTTCCGTTCGTGCTGGCGGGCGGTTGGCTTGCCGGGCCAAAAGGCATTCTGATCGGCAATATGGCCGGCGGTATCGTCTTCGGCGTGGCGGCAGTATGGATTTGCTTGCGGCTGATCAGAGCATTGCCGCAGCGGTAGATGCTCGATCTAAAACTTGATCTTTCACGGACGTGTGGGGTTGTATTGCGGTCGCATCTGTTGCGAATCATGTGTGGTTAAGCTGATCAGTGCCGTTGCTCTGGCGTGGTCGATGTGCTTTGGAATCGGTGGGGTCGTCACGCGGGGTGACGGTAGGTCGCGTGTCGGGGGCGTGTCATCGCACGGAGTACCGCAATCAAGTGGTTGGTGTTGTTGCGAGCGTGGCTGGTCGGCCTGCCTCGTGTCAACAAACGGATTGTGCTCGTCCTCAACGATCTCGTCCTACTGTCATTCGCGCTGTGGCTGGCGCTATCGTTCCGTTATGGCCGCTCCTACGTTCCCGAAAGCCCCGAGCTCGCCCTCGTTTTGGCCGCAGCGCCGCTCCTTGGCATAGCCGCGTTCATCTGGGGTGGCATTTACCGGGTTGTGACGCGCTATATTGGTGCGAAGGGAACCTCCCAGGTACTGACGTGTATCGGACTGTCGGTGCTGTTCTGGGCGCTCCTTGTATTGTTGAGCGGGCTCACCGGTGTGCCGCGTTCGGTCATTGTGCTTTACGGCTTCATCGCGAGCGCGTTCATTTACGCTAGCCGCCACCTTGCGGCCTGGCTTCTCAAGGGCGCTGGCATTACCCTCCCGCACGAGCGCGCTAATGCGAATGCTGTTGCCATCTACGGCGCCGGGCAGACGGGGGTTGAATTGCTCGAAGCATTGCGGCGCGGGGGGGGCAGCAACGTCGTCGGCTTTCTGGATCGCACGCCCTCGCTCGTCGGGCAATTCATTGGCGGCGTGAAAGTTTACCCGCCCGAGAAGCTGGTCTCGATGGTAGAGCGCCACGGCGTGAAATACGTGTATCTCGCGCAATCATTGGAAACGCGGCAGGTGCGCGCCGAAACACTGAAATGGCTGGCGGAATTCCCTGTCAGGGTGCAAATCCTACCCGCCATCGACGATCTCGCATCGGGGCGCATTAGTGTCAGCGATTTGCGCGCCGTAGATGTCGAGGATCTGTTGGTTAGGGACCCGAGCCCGGCCAATCCCGAACTGCTCGCTCGGGCTGTCAAAGGCAAGTCGGTGATGGTCACCGGCGCTGGCGGCTCGATC
Organism: Hyphomicrobiaceae bacterium; assembly: GCA_031421555.1. Taxonomy (GTDB): domain Bacteria; phylum Pseudomonadota; class Alphaproteobacteria; order Rhizobiales; family Hyphomicrobiaceae; genus JAKFWF01. The sequence continues at coordinate 12,510 of JANOOW010000398.1, forward strand.
GGATCCGAGCTGGTGCGGAAGGTGATGCGGCAGAGCCCGCGCTGTATCGTGCTGTTCGAGGTATCAGAGACGGCACTCTACGAAATCGATCTACAGGTCCGTGAATATCTTGAGGCCATCCCTGGTCCCGGTGGGAAGATCGAGGTCGTTACCGTTCTGGGCTCTATCGCCGACGTCGCGCTGGTCGAAGGTACGATCAAGCGCCACGGCGTCGAAACGATCTACCATGCTGCAGCCTACAAACACGTGCCGTTGGTCGAAATGAATATCGTCAGCGGACTGCAGAACAACGTCTTTGGTACCGTCATCTTGGCGAACGCCGCGCGCCGTCTCGGTGTCGAAAGGTTTGTCTTGATTTCGAGCGACAAGGCGGTCCGTCCAACAAATGTGATGGGAGCGTCCAAGCGCTTGGCTGAATTGATCTTGCAGGCCAACGCTGCCGAGCCCGGCTGCCAATGCGTGTTTTCCATCGTCCGCTTCGGTAACGTGCTCGATAGTTCCGGTTCCGTGATGCGCCGCTTTCGCAAGCAGATTGCAGCCGGCGGTCCAGTCACTGTCACCGATCGCAAGGTGATCCGCTACTTCATGTCGATACCCGAGGCAGTCGAACTCGTGCTTCAAGCCGGCAGTTTGGGCAACGGGGGTGAAGTGTTCGTGCTCGAGATGGGCGAGCCGGTAAGCATCGACGATTTTGCACGTTCGATGATCCGCCTCGCTGGATTGACCGTGCGCGACGAAAATAACGCCACGGGAGACGTGGAGATTTCCTACACGGGGCTGAGGCCTGGCGAAAAACTGTTCGAAGAACTGCTCATCGGAGGGTCGTGGAGCAAGACCGGGCATTCGAGAATTCTGCGCAGTGACGAACCGAAGTTGCCGGCCGAAGTTCTGGATCAGGAGTTGTCGGCGTTGCGTGCCGCCATGACCGACAACAATGTTCCGGCCGTCCAGGTTATCCTCACGAGAGTTGTCGAAGGGTATGTGTCGGCCGAGGTTGCTCCGGTCGATCTCGCAGCTCCGATCGCGGCAAGCCCTGAGCGTTGGGTACCCGCCTCGCGCACGGTGCATTAAGCGCTGTCGAAGATTAGGACTTGATGAAGCGGGTCCAGACGGTCAACTATCAGTGATGCGAAGTCATATGCCGGGATGGCGATTTGTTGCTCTAGCCAAGCTAGCGCTAGCGGCGGCTTTTGCGTTGTCGCCGGTGTCGGCACGTTACGTGATGGCCGGCACTAGCGTGCCGATGGCAGCGCACCAAGAGGGCTACGTTGCGCCGTGTCCCTTGCACGGTGACATCCAGGCGCACTTAGCAGCAGAGACCGGCGCGCCGCCGCATAACAAAGAAAATGGCAATCCCGGCTCCGGCAGTAATGACGCAAGCTGCTATTGCAGCACGTTTTGCCACGCTTCTGCAGCGCTCCCGAACATTACCATGAGCAGAGGTCCGCATGGCCACCCGCTGCAGGCGGGCGAACGTGTGATCGTTGCTCACACCTACGAGCCGTCGCCACTTCCAAGGCCGCCGAAGATCGTAGCATCGCCTTTGTAACCTCATAAAGCTAGCTTTAGCCGCCCTGCCGGGACATCCCGGTCGAGCCAGATAAACATGGGACTGTCATGAAAACTTTCACTTCGATCGCGTTGGCTGCAACGCTTAGCCTAACCGCCGGACTTGCCTCCGGTACTTACCTTTCAGCTCAAGAGAAGGGCTCAGGCTCAGGCTCCGGCTCAGGTTCGGGAGCTGCTGCCTGCTCCGGCTCAGGATCCGGCTCGGGATCTGGAGCGTGCTCGAGTTCTGGAAAAGGATCGGGCAGCGGCTCGATGGGGAAAATGGGTAAGGCGGACAAGATGGGGAAAATGGCACCACGTGGTGATAAGGGTCCATCAAGCAAAGCTTACAACGAAGCTAGCATCAAAATGCACAACGAGATGAACATCACTTACTCTGGTGATGCCGACGTCGACTTCGCCCGCGGAATGATCGCGCATCACAAGGGCGCAGTCGACATGGCCCGGGTCGTGTTGAAGTATGGACAGGATCCGGAACTCAAGAAGCTTGCCGGTGAGATTATCAGCGCCCAGGAAACGGAAATCGCCCTGATGCAGGACTGGCTGAGCAAAAAGGGAAAATGACCTGGACTAATTTGGTTTGGCGGCGGCACCGATGTAATTCACGTCGGTGTCGCGGCCTGTCGACCATCGATCTGCCAGCGGATTGAAGACGATGCCTTCAACCGTGAGTGGGTTCAGTCCTGCTGCCTGCACGTGCAGATCGAGTTCGCTCGGCGTGATGAAACGATCCCATTGGTGCGTGCCAACAGGCAGCCAGCGCAGGATGTATTCGGCGCCGATAATCGCTAGTGCGTAGGCCTTCAGCGTCCTGTTGATCGTCGATAAGATCAGCAGCCCGCCTGGCCGCACGAGACTGCCGCAGACGTTGACGAATGCAGCTGGGTCCGGGACGTGCTCGACAACCTCGAGGCATATGACGCAGTCGAACGCCCGGCCCTGTAGTGCCAGCGTCTCGGCGGTCGTCGCCTGATAGTCGATGGCGAGACCTACCGACACGGCATGGGCCTTCGCCGCTCCAATGTTGGCTTCGGCAGGCTCAATTCCGGTGACGGTGGCTCCCAGGCGGCTCAACGGCTCCGCGATCAATCCGCCGCCGCAACCGATATCCAGGATACTAAGACCAGCCAAGGGCCTCATGACGCGCTGCTGCAACTTGAAATGATCCGTAAGCCGGTCGCGAATGAAACCGAGGCGTGCCGGCCCAATTTTGTGCAGCGGTTTGAACTTGCCGTTCGGATCCCACCATTCGCTGGCGAGCTTGGCGAATCGATCGAGTTCCGCTTGGTCGACGTTTACGTTCATGTTGGTTGCCGATTGTGACAGGGGCAATCTACATGGCCTCTCCAGCGGATTTCGTCAAACCTGGCCGCTTGTGTTGCGGCGATGGGGTGTTCTGGTTATGAGTACCCCACTGCAAGGTGAATTGGCCGTTCGAAGCATTGTCTGCGTCCGGCCCTAAGGACACCATTATGGCCGTTGTTGTTATGAAATTCGGCGGGACGTCCGTCGCCAACGTGGAGCGCATCAAGAATGTCGCGCGCCACGTCAAACGCGAAGTCGATGCTGGCAACCAGGTGGCTGTCGTGGTCTCGGCTATGACGGGCGTCACGAACCAGCTCGTTTCGTGGGTGCGTGAAGCTGCCGTTCTTCACGACGCGCGCGAGTACGATGCAGTCGTTGCTTCCGGCGAGATGGTGACTGCTGGGTTGCTGGCAATCGTCTTGCAATCGATCGGCATTCAGGCGCGGTCGTGGCAGGGATGGCAAGTGCCGGTCTTGACCGATAAGGCGCACGGATCGGCGCGTATTCTCGAGATCGACGGCAGCGAACTGCGCCGGCGGCTGGCCAGTGGCGAAGTCGCAGTCATAACCGGGTTTCAAGGCATCGAGCCCGAGCGCAAGCGCATCGCGACGTTGGGGCGCGGCGGATCGGACACGAGCGCCGTCGCTCTTGCGATCGCTCTGAAGGCTGATATCTGCGACATCTACACCGATGTCGATGGCGTCTATACGACGGACCCGCGCGTAGTGCCGAAAGCCAGACGCATGCCGAAGGTTTCCTACGAGGAGATGCTCGAAATGGCATCCCTCGGTTCCAAGGTGTTGCAAACGCGCTCGGTGGAGTTGGCGATGGTGCACCGGATGCGAACCCGGGTGTTGTCGAGCTTCGTGTCTCCCGATGCCATTCCAGCCGTCGGCGGTTCGAGCAACTGGGAAGATATCGGTACCATTGTCTGTGACGAGGATGAGATTGTGGAACAACAGGTTGTCAGCGGTATTGCCTTTGCCAAGGACGAGGCAAAGGTCACGATCGTCAAGGTTGCCGACAAACCGGGCATTGCCGCGAGTATCTTCGGCGCGCTGGCCGATGCAAACGTGAATGTCGACATGATCGTGCAGAACTTATCGGCTGACGGCAAACACACGGATATGACGTTCACGGTGCAAGCATCCGAACTGCCGCGCACGCTCGAAGTCCTAAAGGGAGCCAAGGGTGCGATCGGCTATTTCGAGGTCAAGAGCTCGGCCGATGTCGTTAAAGTGTCGGTCATCGGGGTCGGCATGCGAAGCCATGCTGGCGTTGCTGCCCAAATGTTCAAGGCACTTGCGGAAAAAGGCATCAACATCCTGGCGATTACGACATCGGAGATTAAGATCAGCGTGTTGATCGACGCGGCCTATGCCGAACTAGCGGTCCGCACCCTGCATACGCTTTATGGCCTGGACAAAGATTAGCGAACGAACACTCGATGAAACGGCCTTGCGGCAGAACCAGCTTTGATGCTGTTGCAGGCCTTTCGCGTTTCAACACCGCTTTCTAAGGCGGAGGGGCAACGGCAGAAGATTATGCAGACCCGACGCGGGGACGAATTGCGCACATCTTCCACCGAACCGGCGCTTCGTGTGATTACGCGGCGCTTGCGTGAAATCATGGCTGGGACCGGTGACGGTCAATCGCGTCTCGACCAGATCGTCCGGCAAATTTCCGGGTTGATGGTTTCGGAAGTCTGTTCGATTTATCTCAAGCGTCAGGATGGATCG
>JANOOW010000399.1:0-2280 GCA_031421555.1 Hyphomicrobiaceae bacterium
CGCCGCCTTCGTAGGATCGGGCGGCGCGCACGCCGGTCACGGCCTCGATCTGATCGGCGGTGACGGCACCTGGCCGCAGGATGGTCAAGACGCCGGAGACGATCGCGACCACGGTGCTTTCGAGGCCATGCTGGGTTGGTCCGCCATCAAGAATTAGTGCGAGCTTGTCGTTCAAGTCGGCGGCGACGTGCGCGGCAGTCGTCGGGCTGACGTGTCTCGATCGATTGGCGGACGGTGCGGCAACCGGCACGCCGGCTTCCAGTAGCAATGCGCGGGCGATATCGTGGCTCGGCACGCGAATGGCAACGGTGTCGAGCCCGGCCGTCACCAAATCCGAGATGCCGGAAGCCGGCTTGCCCGGCAGTACCAGCGTGAGCGGTCCCGGCCAGAACTTCGCGGCGAGCTTTTGCGCCAACGCATCAAATGTCACATGGCGCGCGGCTGCCTGCGCGTCCGGTACGTGCACGATCAGCGGGTTGAAACGCGGCCGGCCCTTGGCTTCGAAGATCGATGCGACAGCGGCGCTGTTGGTCGCGTCGGCGCCGAGGCCGTAGACGGTTTCGCTCGGGAACGCCACGAGCCGGCCGGCGCGCAGATGCGCGGCTGCCTCTCGAATGGTTTGCGCGTTCGCTAATTTCACCGGCATCAGGCCTACGCGGTTTAGATTGACGTTTACGTCAAGGGGGCTTTCCGGACAGCGGCGAACCGCTTATGACTGGGACGACCGGAAACGCCACAGGAGACGCTGCCGATGACCTACAAGGCACCCGTAGACGACATCATGTTCGCGCTCAAGACCGCCGTGGATCTGCCGGGACTGATCGAGAGCGGTATCTACGACGGGCTGGACGAGGAAACGGTCCGCGCCGTGGTGGAGGAAGCGGGCCGCTTCGGCTCCGAGGTGCTCGACCCGCTGAACTGGACCGGCGACCAATCGCGCTCGACCCTGAAGGACGGCGTGGTCTCGACACCCAAAGGGTGGAAGCAGGCGTACAAAGCATTCTCCGAAGGCGGTTGGAGTGCGCTGCCGTGCCCGGAGGAGTTCGGCGGTCAAGGGCTGCCTGCCATCGTTTCGATGGCCGCCTGCGAGATCTGGAACTCTGCGAATTTGGCGTTCGGCCTGTGCCCGTTGCTGACGCAAGGAGCAATCGATGCCGTCGCCGCGCACGGTTCGGCAGAGCTCAAGGCAACCTACCTGCCGAAGATGATTTCGGGCGCCTGGACCGGCACCATGAACCTGACCGAGTCACATGCCGGTTCGGATTTGGGCGAGCTGCGCACCATGGCGATTAGACAGCCGGACGGCAGCTACAAGATCTCCGGCACCAAGATCTATATCACCTACGGCGAGCATGAGTTGACCGAAAACATCATCCACATGGTGCTCGCGCGGATGCCCGATGCGCCGCCGGGCACCAAAGGGATCTCGCTATTCCTGGTGCCGAAGTTTCTCGTCAACAAGGATGGCTCGCTTGGGAGCCGCAACGACGTGATTTGCGCTGGCGTCGAGCACAAGCTCGGCATCCACGCGTCGCCGACGTGCACAATGAAGTACGGTGAGAATGGCGGCGCGATCGGCTACCTCGTCGGCGAAGAAAATCGCGGCCTGCTGACGATGTTCATCATGATGAACGCGGCGCGGTTGGCGGTCGGTGTGCAGGGCGTGTCGATCGCCGAGCGGGCGACGCAACGCGCGATCGAGTATGCCAACGAGCGCAAGCAAGGCCGTCCGCCCGGCGCGACCGGTACCGGCATGCGGCCGATCATCGAGCATGCTGACACGCGCCGCTCGATCATGACGATGAAGGCGCTGACACAGGCAGCACGCGCGATCTGCCTCGTCACCGCGCGCGAGATCGACATTGCGCATCGCGGCAAAACCGAGGGCGAGCGTCAGGCGGCGCAAGCGAAGGCGGCATTGCTCACGCCGATCGCGAAAGCATTCTCGACCGACATCGGCTGCGAGGTGGCGTCGATGGGCGTGCAGGTTCACGGCGGCATGGGCTTCGTCGAGGAAACGGGCGCCGCGCAGTATTATCGGGATGCGCGCATTTTGCCGATCTACGAGGGCACCAACGGCATCCAGGCGATCGATCTCGTGACGCGCAAGTTGCCGCTCGCCGGTGGCAAGGTGATGGAAGCCTACATTGCCGAATTGAAGGCCACCGTCGATCAGGTGAAGGCATCCAATCAGCCAGCGTTCGGCCGCATGGGGGATCGTCTCGGCGAAGCGGACGCGGCGCTGACCGAAGCGACCGTGTGGATGGGCAAGGCGGTTGC
>JANOOW010000400.1:0-10441 GCA_031421555.1 Hyphomicrobiaceae bacterium
GGCCTCGACCGCCGATTGCATGTCCGGGTACTGCAGCTTGACCGCCAGCGCCTGGCCATCGTGGCCAATCGCCTTGTGCACCTGGCCAAGCGAAGCAGAGGCCGCAGCCGCTGGCTCGAAACTGGCAAACTTAGCGGCCCAATCGGGGCCAAGCTCGGCGATCATCCGGCGCTTGACGAAGGCTGGTCCCATCGCCGGCGCTTGCGACTGCAGTTGCGCCAGCACGCGCGCGTATTCCGGCGGCAGTGCCTCGGGGATAGTCGACAGCAACTGCGCGACCTTCATCATCGGCCCTTTGAGGCCACCCAACGCGGCAGCAAGCTCCGATGCATTCTTGTTGTCGTCGGTCGTCATACCGAACAAGCGCTGTCCGGCGACCCTGGCCGCGACCGCGCCGACGTTGGTGCCGACCTTCATGTAGCGTGCGGCGCGCGCTGAGAAGCGATTGCTTTCGTTGTCCATGCTCTCGAATGTCCTGACGTCGCGGCGAGCGATGAGGCGGTATTCCGGTGCTATTAGAGAGTTGATCTTTCGTATAACAACTACGCGGCTGAAGCGTAGGGGATCAGCACAAACGGGATGGTGCGACAAGACGCCGATCAAGTAGCTTGTCGGCATCGTCCGCTTCATTTTGAGCAGAACCAAACCGCCGTGCAGCACCGCCCATCCACGCCGGAAAGTTTATCGCCTAGAGGTATCGCAGTGCAGACGCCGGTGGCGCGTGCAGTTGTGACGCTCGGTATCACGCAAATCATCGGCTGGGGCACGACCGTGTACGCGCTCGGCGTCCTCGCCAAGCCGATCAACGCCGGTACCGGATGGCGGCTGGATCTCGTCATCGGCGGCATCACCGTCGCGCTGCTGGCATCGGGAATCGTGTCGGCGGCGATCGGCCGCTTGATCGATGCCAAGGGCGGACGGCTGGTGATGGTGTCCGGTTCGATCCTGGTCGCGGTTCTGCAAGCCGTGTTGGCATTCGCGCCAAACATTACGGTGTACTTGGTAACCTGGGGGCTGCTCGGCATCGCGATGCGGATGTGCCTCTATGATGCCGCGTTCGCAGCCCTCGTCCAGGTGACGCGCGAACGCGGCCGCACAGCGATCTCGTACCTGACGTTGTTCGGCAGCTTCGCCTCCTCTGTCTTCTGGCCGATCGGCTTCGCGCTGGACGAATACTTCGGCTGGCGCAACACCTTCCTGATTTTCGCAGCCGCGAACTTGCTCATCTGCACGCCCTTGCACGTGTGGGGGCTGCGACGGCCCACCGATGCGGCAACGGGTGGGCAACCCGCTCCGAACGCGGCAGATGCGGGCCAAAACAATGCGAGGCCGTTTCTCACCGGATCGGCCCGCACGATCGCGATGGCGTTGTTCGCGATCGTGATATCGGCTTGCGCCTTCGTATTCGGCGCGCTTGCGGTGCTTTTACCAGCGGTACTCGTGGCCAGCGGCATCAGCGCCCGCGAAGCGGTGATCCTCGCCTCGATCAAGGGGGTCGCACAGTTCGCCGGACGGGTCTGCGACATCGCGTTTGGCCGAAATCTCGGGCCACTGACGGTCGGGCGCATTGCCGTGGCGTGCCTGCCACTATCGTTTGCAGCGCTCCTGTATGGTGAGAGCGGCTTCGGTTGGGCGCTGGTGTTCACCATTCTCTTTGGGCTGTCGAACGGGCTCCTCACCATCGTGCGCGGCGCCGTCCCACTGGTGCTGTTCGGGCCGGTTGGTTACGGTGCCGTGCTCGGATTACTGGCGACGCCGTACTTGCTGATGAACGCGACAGCGCCGGTTCTCCTCGCAGCGTTGACCGAACGCTCGGGCTTTGCGGCTGGCGAGTGGCTGATGCTTGGCGCCGGCATTGTTGCCGTCGTCGCCATGGAGGTCATGGCGGCTTGGCATCGCCGCATCGAGCGGGAGCCGCTGGCGCCGCCAACGACGAACGCTTAGACCGCAACCTGCGTGCCGACTTCCACCACGCGGTCGGTCGGGATCTGGAAGTAGGTCGTCGCATCCTGCGCCGAGCCTGCCAGCAGAATAAACAGCCGCTCCTGCCACGCCGGCATCTGCGACTTCACGGTCGGCCGCAGCGAACGCCGCGACAGGAAAAACGACGTGCCGGCCATCTCGATGTTGAGATCTTTCTTCCGGCACAGTGACAGCACGCGCGGCACGCTCGGCGTTTCCATGAAGCCGAACATGCACGTAACCCGGACGAACCCGTCCGAAATCTTCTCGACCGATACCCGCTCGCTGTTGGCGACACGGGGCGTATCGGCGACCTTGATCGATAGGATGATATTGCGCTCGTGCAGCACGCGGTTGTGCTTGAGGTTGTGCATCAGCGACGTCGGTGCGGCATCCGGGTCGCCGGTCAGGAACACGGCAGTCCCTGGCACGCGGTGAGGCGGCTTGGCCTCGAGCTTGCGGATCAGCCAATCGAGATCAGCTTCGTTCTTGCGTGTTTCCTTGCCAAGCAACCGCGAGCCCTTGATCCAGGTGAGCATCGTGAGGCCGATGGTGCCGGCAATCAGGATCGGAAACCAACCGCCGTCGAATACCTTCAGCAAGTTCGCCATCAAGAACGTCTGCTCGATCAGGGCGAGCGGCAGGATGGTGAGCGCGGCCTTCCACAACGGCCACTTCCAGTATTTCCAGATCACGAAGAAGGCCATGATGCTGTCGATCACCATCGCAGCCGTCACCGACACGCCGTAGGCGCCGGCGAGGCGTGACGAGCTGCCGAACAACAGCACCACGACGACGACTGCTGCGCACAGCATCCAGTTGATGCGCGGCAAATAGATCTGACCCGCCATGTTCTCGGACGTATGCTTGATCGCGAGCCGCGGCAGGAAGCCCAGCTGCACGGCTTGCCGGGTGAGGGAGAAAGCACCGGTGATCACCGCCTGGCTCGCGATCACAGTCGCGATCGTCGCCAGGATCACCATCGGAATCAGCGCCCACTCGGGATAGAGCTTATAGAAAGGGCTATCGATTGCGGACGGGTTGGACATCACCAGCGCGCCTTGACCGAGGTAGTTCAACGCCAGCGCCGGCAGGACCAGTCCGAGCCAGGCGGCCTGGATCGGTTTGCGGCCGAAATGACCGAGATCGGCATAGAGCGCCTCGGCACCGGTAACGGCCAGGAAGACGAGACCCATCGTCGTCAGTCCGGTCACGCCATGTGAAAAGGCGAAGACGATGCCATGGATCGGGTTGAATGCGGCGAAAACCCCCGGATCATCGACGATGTGCATCATTCCGCCGATCCCCATCACCAAGAACCAGATGATCGTGATGGGTCCGAAAAATGCGGCGACCTTGGCGGTGCCCCGCGATTGCATGACAAACAAGCCAATGATTATTATCACCGCAATCGGCACGACAAAGCGCTCCAGAGCGGGCGCCACCAGCTTCAGACCCTCGACCGCGGACAACACCGAGATCGCCGGCGTGATGACGGCGTCGCCATAGAAGAACGAAACGCCGGCAATACCGAGGCCCATGAGCAGCGGCGCGCTCCGCTTGGCGACAGTTTGCCCAAGCACCATGAGCGCGAAAGTGCCGCCCTCGCCTTTGTTGTCGGCGCGTAACAAGATCAGCACGTACTTGAGCGTGACGATGAGCAACAGGGTCCACAGGATCAGCGACAGGATGCCGATTACCGGCTCACGACCCACGACACCGTGTTCCTTGGCAGCGTTGATCGCTTCCTTGAACGCGTAGAGCGGACTCGTGCCGATATCGCCGTAGACCACACCGATGGATCCGATGGTCAGCGACCAGAAGTTTCCGTGTTGACGATGATCAGCAGAAACCGTGTCGGCGCTGGCGGCCGGCAGGGAAGTTTGTGCCATGAAAGGCACCTCATCTCTGAATACGCTGCACTGCAGCGAGCTGGGGCGGGTCTATACTCCTGCTCCGACGCGAAGGATAGCTACTAAATTGCCATCAATAAGGCCTGTGACCACTTGACTTTCAACAAATGCGGCCGCGCGTCGCACCGCTAACTAAGATTTTGTATTTTCAGAGTTATCAGGCGTTCACCAGTCTAGAGGGCAGTACGGCAACGTAATTCGTTTGCCTACGAACGAGCAAGAGTGTCTCTGATCCACCGTGCGAGCCCTTCTTCAGCAACCTCTCCCGCCGCAAGACTGACCATGGCGGCCGTAGCCGCGCCCATATCCGGCGCGAAAGGCACCTCGTTCAGACGCAAGAACACGATCGACGATGCAAAAGCGGCTCGCTTGTTACCGTCGACGAAAGGGTGGTTCTTGGAAATGCCGAAAGCATAGGCGGCAGCCAGTTCGGCGATGTCGCTCGTGCCGTAGTTCCAGCGATTGATCGGGCGCGCGACCGCAGATTCCAGCAATCCTTGATCACGTATGCCTTCGGGCCCGCCGAAAATTGCAAGCTGTTCGCCGTGCAGCGATACAACATCGTGCACAGTCAGCCAGATAGGCTCCTTCATTTCGCCAGCGCCTTGAAGGTCTCACGGTACTCGCGAAATACTTCCCGGCCGATTTCCATGACTTTATCATGGTGAGAGCTGTAAACCGATAGCTTGACTGAACGATCTGGCAGCTCGGTCAAGAATACCTCGTCGCCCTGCTGTAGACCAAGCCGGGCAAGCAGCTCTTTCGGCAAAATCAGACCGGTCGAGTTACCAATTTTCTTGAGTTCAAGTTTCATTGTAGCCTCGCGCAGATATGTTAGACAGAAAGTATAACACGCGGTCACAGCGTTGTACATTCTGTCTAACGGCGATCTCACATTGCTTCCAGCTCGTCGATCATACCTTCGATGACTTTCAGGCCCTTACTCCAGAACTCGGGCTTGCTGGCATCCAACCCGAATGGTGCCAAGAGTTCGGAGTGGTGCTTCGAACCTCCGGCCTTGAGCATGTCGAAGTATTTTTCCACAAACCCTGGATGAGCTTCGCTGTAGAGCCCGTACAAGGAGTTTACCAAACAATCGCCGAACGCGTAGGCGTAGACGTAGAACGGCGAGTGGATGAAATGCGGGATGTAGGTCCAAAACACTTCGTAACCGGGCTTGAAGTCGATCGCTGGTCCGAGGCTCTCGGCCTGGATACTCATCCAAAGCTCGTTGATTTTTTCGGCAGTAAGCTCACCTTCGCGGCGTGCCAAGTGCACCTTGCGCTCGAACGAATAGAACGCGATTTGGCGAACCACCGTATTCAACATGTCCTCGACCTTGCCGGCGAGCAGGGCCTTGCGCTCCTTTTTATCGGCGGCGTCCGCCAGCAGCGCTTGAAAGGTCAGCATCTCGCCGAACACGGATGCGGTTTCAGCCAGGGTCAGCGGCGTCTGCGATAGCAGCGGGCCCTGCTTCGCAGCCAGCACCTGATGTACGCCGTGGCCGAGTTCATGTGCCAACGTCATCACGTCGCGCGACTTGCCCTGGTAGCTGAGCAGCACGTAAGGATGCGCCGATGGCACGGTCGGATGCGCAAAGGCGCCCGGCGACTTGCCGTCCCGCGCGGAAGCGTCAATCCAGCGCTTGTCGAAAAAGTCGCTGGCGATGCCTGCCATATCGGGCGCAAATCCGCGATACGCCGACAGCACCATCTCTTGCGCTTGCGCCCACGGAATGACGCGCTCAGGCTGTTCCGGCAGCGGCGCATTGCGGTCCCAGTGCGCCAGGCGGTCGAGCCCCATCCACTTCGCCTTCATCGCATAATACCGGTGAGACAGGCGCGGATAGGCTGCCTGCACCGCGCTTACCAAGGCCTCGACAACCGGACCTTCGACGCGGTTCGACAGGTGGCGCGCGTCGGCTATGTCAGAGAAGTTGCGCCAGCGGTCCGAAATCTCCTTGTCCTTCGACAACGTGTTGGTGATCAACGTGAACAGCCGGATATTTTCCTTGAACGTTACGGCGAGAGCTTCGGCACCGGCCTGTCGCATTGCGCGATTGGCACTGGTCAGCATGTTGAGCGTCGGTTCGATCGATAGCGGCTCGGCATGGCCCTCAACCTTGAAGCGCAAGCTCGTCATCGTCTCGTCGAACAACCGGTTGAAGGCGGCGCGAGAGGTCTGGCTCTTTTCGTGGAACAGTTTCTCCAGCTTCTCATCGAGCTGATGTGGCTTTTCCTTGCGCAGATCATCGAGCCACGGCTTGTAACGCGCGAGCTCAGGAACTTTCAGCGCCGTTACCAAGGCTGCATCGTCGATCTGATTGATCTCGAGTTCAAAGAATATCAGGTTGGCGGAGATGTTCGTAAGCTGCTCGGAGATATCGCCATAGAACTTTGCGCGTGCCGGGTCGGATTGGTTGCCAGCGTACAACAGGCTGGCGTATGAGCCGAGGCGTCCCATCAGGTCAGAGAGATCTTCGTACGCGCGTATGGCATCGGCGAGCGCTGTTCCGTCGGCACCAAGCCCGGCGACCTTGCCCTGATAGCGCTTCTGTATTCGCTTGGCATCGGCTGCGGCCTTTGCGAGATCAGCCTCCACTTCCGGCGCATCGGCACTCGCGTACAGGTCCGCTAAATTCCACTCCGGCATGGCGCCGAGACCGGCTGCGGCGGGGGGAGATGCGGAGGTGGATGCAGCAGGAGAGCGGGTGGCTGATTTTGCGCGCATGGATTTTGATCCTTGAAAGTCTAGGCGCCGACCTTGCCGTGCCGGCAGGCGGCAATCAATGGGCCAAACGCGCACGCCCGGACGAGGAGTTGCGCGTAAACAGTCCGGCTAACCTGTATGAGCGGAGAGTCATCAGCGCTTCGGCAAAAACAACACCTGCTTAACGATGGAACCGATATTACAAATCCAGTTTTCATCTGCCCAATCAATTAGATCGCTAGACATGATTGCTTCAATTAAAACTTGGAAAACACATAATCCAAATATTACAAAACAGCGGCTATAAACTTAGGAACCGGGACATAACAGCTAGGTTGTAAGGCGACCAAGTAGGGCAATATGAGGAACTATAGATGGCATCGGAAAACAAAAGCGGTGGGCAGGGGTCAGTTCAGCATCCTGAAAGCGATCGCCGCTTAGCGAAAACCGGGATGGCCCCACCGGTCAGGGCCAGGTAAAAGACTCGGTGCACGATGGTCGATTGAAAGAAAACCGCGGTGGACAAAAAGGTTCGCAACAATCGTCGTCGAGCGCACGAGGATCCGTGAAGGATCCGGCGCATGATGGCCGATTGAATGAGAATCGTGATAGTGGCACACGCAAATAATAGGAGGCAAACTGTGTAGCGTGAGAAATCCCCGGTCGAAAGACCGGGGATTTTTTATGTATTCTTTTCGCGTTGCCGGTGGCGCTCTATTTCTTCCGGCTCTTTGTCGTCGATATCGGCGATCGATGATTTGGCAATTGCATCAGCTTTCAGAAGTTCATCGAGCTTCGCATGTAGCGCCTGATTATCCCGATGCGTTGCTCGCTGGATCAGAAACGTCATGAACCAAGTGGCCAAGGTAGCGCCAGCATGCCACTCGAGTGTCTCAGGCGCAAATATCCACCATAAAAAGCCCGTACGCTACGACGATCGTGATCGCCGTAGCGTGGGAGGTCAAAACTCCCAGCTTCGTCAGGCTACTCCTGATCCGGTCTTTCGGTCAACGCGAGTCTGCCGACGTTGCCGAACGTGTCCGCAAACGTTCAGTGATTGCCTGCCAACTTGGGTTAACAGCTGCTTCCTTGCCTGCCCACCATGCCGTCCAGGCACCAAGAAGGAGAGCGACAACAGCTGTGATCATCGTCCACGCCAAGACCCGGGTGGCGGCGTCTGCAGCAGCCTTTGCAGCCTGTTTAGCTTGTTCGGCTTGCTGGCGAATCTGCTGCTCCAAAGTTGTGACGCGACCTGCGGCCTGATCCTTGGGAATTCCCTGCGAGCTCGCCAGTAGCGTTGCAGCCCGGTCGCGCAACTCTGGCCGGCGTGCTTCCTCAGCCACGATGAGGTTGCGAATGGCTGCAGTCGCCAGCTCCCGTTGAGCGCCCTGATCGCCCGCCGCTGCACGAATCTCGAGATCAAGCGTGCTCGCGGGATCGACGGACTTCGTTAAGCTTTGGACGGTCGGACTTCCGCCAACCACGCCGGAAGCGTTGCCCATGACCGACGCGGCACCGCCCATGACGGAACCAATGGCCGTCGTCAGAAGATAGACCGTGAACAGTGTCGTGACCGCCCACGACGTCAAGCCATGCCATGCGGTCGTTGTTGGTTCAGGAACACCAGAAAGCCTGCCGGCGGCATAACCACCGAGCCCAGCAGCGATAATGCCTGAGATCGCCCACCAGATCCCAGCGCCGATCGAAAGGCCACTTGCCGAGGGGTTGTTGTTGGCGTTGAAGTCGAGTTGGCCAATCCCGACGCCAATTCCGAGCATGTTGAGGAGTAGCTGCGAAATGAGCGCAATCGCCACGCCGGCAAAGACCGCGCTCCATGAGACGTTATTGAGCAGGACCGTCGTTCCGGCAGCCTGCTCTGCGAATCCGTTGGTCGTGGACGGGGTAACATAGTCATCCGACCTCGATCCGCGTGAATGTATGTTGTCGCTCGACACTGGAATAATCCTTCATGCTGACTGGTGTGACTGCCTGCCAAACCATCAGAATGGGCGTTGGTTCCAGCTACCTGTAGGCCTCATCCCGGATGGAAAAGGACCTCCCAGTCGTAAATCAGAACGGCCGCAAAGCCGATGAAAGCGAGGGCTCCCGCTGCATCCAAAAGGCTTGGCCCAGCCGCGACAGCATCGCGACGCAGCCAGGCTGCGCATCCTAGGACGAGAGCCAGGACGATTACAGCGGCAATGACGGCAAGATACGTCCAGGCAGATGCAATGTGCGAGACGACCGCCAACCCCAATGTTGCGGCACCCAGGATCAAGCCGATCAGCTGTCCGCGCTCATGGCTGGCAGATCCGTAATCATCTATCCGTTTCCGCATGACTACCTCACGAGCAAAAGCATGAAGGCGGCAACCAAGCGGCTTGTGCGGTCGCCTCCGGTGACGGGACCCAATATAGCTTACTTTTCGCAAATTTTCACGCCTGGGATCGAACGTGTCAGTTTTTACCGCTACCAGCCATTCCGATGCGAAGCTCGTCAGCTGCTCTGAGGCGCCGAAGTTCTGGACGAGTTCGTTGATTTGATCGGCGCCGAGCTGCGAAGGATCGATACCGTACTGCGAAAGCAGATCGAGGATTTGCGCTTGATCGAGGCCTTCGAGCAGGTTTGGATCAAGCCCGGCATTCTGAAGAATTTCCTGGATGGCACCGGCTTGATCAGCGTTTTGACCACCACCGATGAGACCCGAAATGGCGTCGGTGAGCCGTGCGAAGTCGAACATGTTGTGCTCCTCTAGTTTCATGGCGATGAACCTTTTTCCATCGTCCTTGGCATTGCCGAGGTGCATCGCGCCCTCGTTGGTGAACAGGAAATGAGGCATCCGGCTGGATCGCTTCCAATCGAAAATAGGGGCGAGCCCAATAGTCTTTGCCGATCCGCCGACCGATCGGGACCGGCCTAGAGCCTCATCGGTTTTTCCGATGACACTGGCGAAAAACTGACCGGGAGCCTATCTACGTTCTGTCGCCACCTCGAGTGGCCAGGGAGCGCTTGCGAGGAATACGGTGCCCAACATCCGGCAGCTTGAATATTTAGTGGCGATTGCCGACTCGTTGAATTTTAGGCGCGCTGCGGAGCGCGTGGGCACGACACAGCCAACCCTCAGTGAACAGCTCAAATCTTTTGAAGAGCGCCTCGGCGTGCAACTGGTCGAGCGTGGCCGGACGCGCGTAATGATCACGCCGATTGGTGAGCAAGTCGTCGAGGTGGCGCGCCGCATCTTGCGCGATGCAAATGAAATCAAGGCACTAACGGCGAGCGGCGGCAAGGAGCTTTCCGGACTTCTGCGTCTCGGCTTGCCACCGACCATCGGTCCTTACCTGCTACCGCGGATCGTCCCAACGCTGCACAAGAACTATCCCGGACTGAAGCTGTACGTGCGCGAAGAGCTGCCGCACGCACTGCCCCGCTTTCTGGAAGACGGTAAACTCGATGCCATCATTACGTTGCTCCCCGTGCCCGGCGCGGACCTCGTCAGCTACCAGTTGTTTCGCGAACCGCTTCATCTCGTCGTCGCGGCAGACCATCCGCTGGCTGCGCGGGACAGCGTCCGGCGGCGTGACCTTGAAGGCCAAGACGTACTCACGCTCGGTCCGCAGCATCAGCTGCATGACGTGGTTCTAGCGCTGTGCAGCGAGTTTGGCGCACGGCTACGTCACGACTTCGAGGGTACGAGCCTCGATACGCTGCGGGAGATGGTGGTCATGGGCCTGGGTATCACGTTCTTGCCCGGGCTTTATGTGCGCCGTGAGATCATGACCGATCCGAGTGTTAAGGTTTTGGAATTGCACGGCCGCTCGGTCCACCGCTCGGTCGCCATGGTATGGCGGAAAGCAACA
>JANOOW010000401.1:0-9803 GCA_031421555.1 Hyphomicrobiaceae bacterium
TTTCCAAAATCACCGGTTTTTGGCCGAGCGCCGAGAGCACTTGACGGTAGCAGGGGTAGCCCGGCGAGGGCAGGCCGACGCGCGCGCCCTGATCGAACAGCGTGAGAAATCCAAGCACGAATGCCGCCGACGAACCGCTGGTGACGACGACACGCGCAGGATCGATATCGAGGCCATACCAAGTGCGATAAAGCCCGGCGATCCGCTGCCGCAATTCTGGCATGCCGAGCGCCATCGTGTAGCCCAGCGTATCGGAGTCGAGCGCGCGCTTCACCGCGTCGCGGGCAGCTTTCGGCGCCGATGTTCCAGGTTGGCCGACCTCCATGTGGATAACGCGGTGTCCAGCCGCCTCGCGCGCGGCGGCGGCTCGCATCACGTCCATGACAATGAACGACGCGATGCCGCTGCGTTGTGACGCGGCCTTCGCTAAGAGGTCGGTGGCAGCGGTGATTTCGTTCATCGAAGACCCGTTTGCGGCGCGCGGGTTCATAGCTCCGCCATGCATTGACCGTTTTCCTACACCTATTTACGGTCCCGGCAAAATCCAGGCACAAGCGGGTCCGGCGATTTCATGAAGGCGAGAGAGACGTTGAAGCAAGCCACCCGGTTTCGGCGGATCGCCATATCTTCGGCCGCACTCGCCGTTGCATCGATTTCGCTCGCGGCGCCCGTCTGCGCGCAAGGATTGATCCGCGATAGCGAGATTGAGCATTTGCTCAACGACTACGCCCGGCCGATCTTCAAAGTGGCGGGACTTGGCGAAGGCCGCGTTGCGATGCGGATCGTCAAGAGCGATGCGTTCAACGCGTTCGTGCTCGATGGCCGCAACGTGTTTATTCACACCGGCGCGTTGCAGCAAGCCGATACGCCGAACCAGGTGATCGGTGTCATCGCGCATGAAGCCGGTCACATCACCGGCGGTCACATGGCGGCGCTGCGGGCGCGCATTGCACGCGACACCAGCCGCATCCTGTTGGCGCGCGTGCTCGGCATCGGCGTCGCCGTCGCAACCGGCAATGCCGCGGCGGCGGCTGCGGGCGATGAATTGATCATGCGCAGCTTGCTTGCGGAACGCCGCAGCCAAGAGTCCGCGGCCGACCAGGCTGGCCTGTCGTTCCTCAACAAGACCAACCAATCCGGGCGCGGCATGCTCGAAACCTTCGAGCGGTTTGCCCAGCAGGAATACATCGGCGACCAGAACAAGGATCCGTTCGTTCGCAGCCACCCGGTGGCGACCGAGCGACTGGCTCAACTGCGCGACAGCGTGCAGAAGAACCCCACGTTCGCGATCAAGGATACACCGGCGTTGCAACTGCGGCACGACATGATGCGTGCCAAATTGGCGGGGTATCTGACGCGGCCACAAGCGGTGTTCAATCGCTACCCGGTGTCGGATACGTCGATGCCGGCGCGCTACGCCCGGGCGATCGCGAAATTCTTTCAAGGTGGGCCGAACTCGGTCGAGGCAGCCGTCGGCGATCTCGATCAGATGATCAAGGAGCGGCCCGATAATCCGTATTTTCATGAACTCAAGGGCGACATCTATAAGCGGGCGGGCCGGGCCAAGGATGCGATCGGGCCCCTCCGGCAGGCGCTCAAGATGGCCGGTGACGCAAATTTGATCAGGGTCGAATTGGCACAAGCGCTATTGTCGACCAACGAGCCGGCCGTCGTCGACGAAGCGACAACGATGCTACGGCGATCGCTGGTTGAGGATCAGAATGCGAGCGCGTATAGGGCCCTGAGCGACGCGCAGTACCGCCAGAACAAACAGCCGGAGGCCGAGGCCTCGCTGGCTCAGGCAGCATTCCTCGAAGGCGACATCAAACAGGCCAAGATCTACGCGGAACGGGCGAAGCGGGGCATAGCTGCTGGATCACCGTCCGCCCTTAAAATGGACGATATCATCAGCTTCAAGCCGCCGGTGGAATAGCTTTTGAAGCTCGCCTGTACTACGTAACGCGCCAGCGGACAACGATCAGCGGCCTAGATGAGGACCTTCGACATGCCGACCCTATCCCGTATTCTCTCATTGCTGAACGCGAGGCAAGGGGCGATCATAGCAACGCCGCTCGTTCTTGGTCTCGCCGGGCTTTTGACGTTCGTAGCATCGCCAGCGCCCGCCACCCAGCCCAACGCGCCGGTCGAGCTTGCTCAGGCAGCACCCGCCACGGCAGTGGCGCCGGCCGCAACCTCGACCTTCTCGGAAGCTCAGCGCGCCGAGATCGAGGGCATGATCAAAAGCTACCTGCTGAAGCACCCCGAAGTCATGGTGGAGGTCAGCAAGGAGCTGGAGAAGCGCCAAGCCTCAATGCAGGCGGAGACCAACAAGAAGGTTATCGTCGATCGCAAGGCGTCGATCTTCCGTGCGCCCACCGACTTCGTCTACGGCAACCCCAAGGGCGAGATCACGGTCGTCGAGTTCTTCGACTACAACTGCGGCTGGTGCAAAAAGGCGGTGGACGAGATCAATAAGCTGGTCAAGGCGGACCCGCAGGTGCGCATCGTTCTCAAGGAACTGCCGATCTTCGGCGAGGCCTCGATGCTGGCCGCCAAGGCCGCGATGGCCTCTTTGAAGCAGGGCAAATACTGGGATTTCCACGTCGCCTTGATGAAGGAAAAACAGGTATCGAAGGACAATCTGTTCAAGATCGCTGAAAAGGCCGGGCTTAATGTCGACAAGCTGAAAGCTGAAATGGCCGACCCCATCTACGATGCTGCCCTGAAGGAAAATGCCGCAATAGCCCAGGATTTAGGCATCGAAGGCACCCCAGGATTCATCGTCGACGACAAGGTCAACGTCGGCTTTGTTCCCGCGGAAGGCATCATCGCGATGTTGGCCGACGTTCGCAAGGCCGGCTGCCAGGCCTGCTGAACGCGCGGTTCACCTCGTTTCGATGGCTGTGGACCACACGCTTTCAAGGGCGTGGGAAAGCTGTTAGACCGCCCAGGATGATAAACGACCGCCGTCGCGAGACGACCAATCTCACGCGGCTCGATCATGAATAATGATCATAACCAACGCGAAACGGGGCGTGAAGACCGTCATGGCGAAAGACAAGCAGGACAAGGGCTCGCCCGAGCAGGAACTCATTCGAGAACTTGCCGGGTTATTGAACGAGACCGGCCTTACCGAAATCGAGATCGAAAAGTCTGGATTGAAGATCCGGGTTGCCCGCACGGTGACGATCGCAGCTACAACCCACGCGTCCTCAGCGCTGGCCTTGCCGGCGTCGTCGAGTGCGGCAGCTGCTGCCGCAGGCTTGGATCCGGCGCATCATCCAGGCTGCGTGAAGTCGCCCATGGTCGGCACGATCTATCGTGCGCCCGAGCCGGGTGCGCCGAACTTCGTCGAGATCGGTACGCGCGTCAGTCAGGGTCAGACCCTGATGATCATCGAGGCTATGAAGACGATGAACCATATCCCGGCCCCAAAAGCTGGTACGGTCACGCAAGTTTTGATTGAAAATGGGCAACCCGTCGAGTTCGGCGAGCCCTTGGTCGTGGTCGAGTGACCTTGCCCATGCGACTGCTATTCCCAAGTCCCGGAATCTGAGGCCAGCCTCGATATGTTCGACAAAGTCCTGATCGCGAACCGGGGAGAAATCGCACTGCGCATTCAGCGCGCGTGCAAGGAACTCGGTATTGCGACTGTCGCCGTGCATTCGACTGCGGACGCCGACGCGATGCACGTTCGCCTCGCCGATGAGAGCGTGTGCATCGGCCCGCCGCCGGCATCGGAGAGCTACCTCAACATTCCGCGCTTGCTGGCCGCGTGTGAGATCACCGGCGCGGACGCCATTCACCCAGGCTACGGCTTCCTCTCCGAGAACGCGAAGTTCGCCGAGATCCTGGAAGAGCACGGCATCACGTTCATCGGCCCGACGTCCGAACACATCCGGATCATGGGCGACAAGATCGAGGCCAAGGAGACGGCCAAGCGGCTGGGCATTCCAGTCGTGCCAGGGTCCGATGGCGCGGTAACGAGCGAAGCCGATGCGATGACCGTCGCCAAGCGCTTGGGCTACCCGGTGCTCATCAAGGCTGCATCTGGCGGCGGTGGCCGCGGCATGAAAGTCGCCCGGTCGCCCGAAGACATCGGCAGCGCGTGGATGACGGCGCGCTCGGAAGCGAAGGCGGCATTCGGCGACGATAGCGTCTACATCGAGAAGTATCTGTCCAAGCCGCGCCACATCGAAGTGCAGGTGTTCGGTGACGGCCGGGGCAATGCTGTTCACCTGGGCGAGCGCGACTGCTCGTTGCAACGGCGCCATCAAAAGATCATGGAAGAGGCGCCGTCGCCCGCCCTCAACGCCGCACAGCGCAAGAAGATCGGCGAAACCTGCGCCAAGGCGATGCAAAAACTGAAGTATCGCGGCGCCGGCACGGTCGAGTTTCTGTATGAGGACGGTGAGTTCTTCTTCATCGAGATGAATACGCGTCTGCAAGTCGAGCATCCGGTGACGGAGGCGATCACCGGCATGGATTTGGTGATCGAGCAGATCCGGATCGCCTCCGGCGCACCGCTGAGCATCCGCCAAGAAGATCTGGTATTCTCGGGGCACGCGATCGAGTGCCGGATCAACGCCGAGAACCCGAAGAACTTCCGGCCATCACCAGGCAAGATCACTTATTGGCATCCCCCAGGCGGTCTTGGCGTGCGCGTCGATAGTGGTGCCTATCAGGGCTACCGGATCCCACCGAACTACGACAGCTTGATTGGCAAGCTCATTGTGCACGGTAAGAATCGCAACGAGTGCTTGATGCGGTTGAAACGTTGTCTCAACGAGTTCGTCATCGACGGCATCGAGACTACAATTCCGCTGTTCGTGGAACTTGTGCGGCATCCCGACATTGCAAATGGGATGTACGATATTCACTGGCTGGAAAAGTATTTAGGCAAGCAGGATTGATGCGGCGATCCACAAATCCAACAGATTATACCGCTTGCCGTATTATGGACTTGGGCGCACTGCATTAATCGGATCGAATGAGTTGGCAGTTACGACCGGACACGCATGGCCGCGCGCGACAGTCTCAATCGGGATATCACACCTCAGGTTCTGCTGAAGGCGTATGCTTGCGGCATCTTTCCAATGGCCGAAAGCGCTGACGACCCTCAGCTCTATTGGATCGAGCCGACCAGCCGCGGGATCATGCCGCTGGATGCGATCAACTTGCCGAAGCGGCTCGCACGTACGATCCGCCAATGCCCTTTCGACGTCAGGATCGACACGGACTTCGATCGGACGATCGCTGGTTGCGCGGCATCACGTCCCGGCCGGCGGACGACATGGATCAACGATCAGATCCGCGTTCTCTATCAAGAGTTGTTCGCCCTGGGTCACTGCCATACCGTAGAAGTCTGGCACGATGGCGAGATGGTGGGCGGTCTGTACGGCGTGGCGCTGGGCGGCGCATTTTTTGGCGAGAGCATGTTCTCCACCGAAACCGATGCGTCGAAAATCGCGCTCATGTATTTGTGCGCGCGGCTGATCTACGGCGGCTTTACACTGCTCGATACGCAGTTCGTGACCGATCATTTGCGCCAGTTCGGAACCTTAGAAGTCGACCGGCCAGCTTTCCATCGGGCGCTGGAAACCGCGTTGCCGCTGCGTGCCGACTACAAGCGGCTGGATATCGAGGCATCACCCGATGAAGTCGTCTCGATCATCACGCGGTCGCGGGGTGTGCCTTAACGTGGCGGGCGGCGGCGCGTTGGAATGCCGCCTTCATTGCCGGGCGTAACCGTCGCGACGCCTGGCGCCGTCTTCCCGTCTTTAGCGACGCCCGGCCCACTCTTTGGTTGGCCACAATCGGTCAGCCACACGTCGAACACCGGATGCTCGACCGCGTTGAGGCCAGGGCTTTCGGCAAACATCCATCCCGAAAACAACTTCTTCACCTGGCCGTCGAGCTGCGTTTCCTCGACTTCGACGAACGATGTCGTCTTCGGCGGCTCTGTCGGCGGGCGCGAGTAGCAAGCGCGCGGCGTCACCTTCAGCGAGCCAAACACGACGGGTTTATTGAGTGGAACTTCGAGCTTGGAGATTCGCGCCGTCACCTTGTCGAGTGTCGCGAACACGGCGACTTCGTTCTCGATGCGCTGCGCAGATGCCGGCGCGTTTGCCGAAATCAGCATGAGACCGGCGCTGAGAAGCAAAATTTTCGAATCGGCGCGGGGCATAGACCACTTCTGTGTTGCAGGCAGCGACGAGCGGCTCGACGATACTGCCATAGATCCCTCGTCAGAGTCGTATCGCCTTAAACCATGGCGCCGGCGTGGCTATATCCACGGTCGTACTTTGAAGCGCGCTTATTCTGGCCGCCAGGGCTTGTAATCACCCGTCACCTTCGCGCGCTCGGCCGGATTGAGAATCGATCCCCTCGGACGCCATGCTTGAGCGGTGCCAGTCATATTCATCCGGTGTGGCTTTTGCCATGACTTTGGCACGTAAGCCTCGGAAGTTGGAATCGTATCGACGGTGTGATGCAGCCAGCCGTGCCACTCGGGCGGCACTTTCGACGCTTCCGCAAGGTCCGTGTAAATTACCCAGCGGCGCGGTACGCCCAGCGGGCCGATGCCGGACTTCTGCAGATAGTAGCGGTTGCCATAGCCGTCTTGCCCGACCAATCGGCCGCGGCGCAATGTCATCAGCCGGGTGCCCCAGGTGTTGCCACCCCACCAGCTGAAAATCTCGCTCAGAATGCTCATCGTTCATCAGCCTTGTAGAACCGGATCTGAGCGCAACGGGTAGCGCAGCCGCCTACGTCAGTCCAGCGCCGCGAGAGCTGCTGCAGTTTTGCCACAGACCGGGGTTGCGGAATCGCACTAGGCTTGGTGGGCAGGTGTGGCGGAGGAGTTTTTGCCCCCAGCCGGAACCTTGAGATTTTCCTGCGAAACCCGCCAATCGACGGCTCTTTCGCCCATCTTTTCCACATCGGTGGATAAGCTCGAAACCAACGTAGACGCTACATGTGGTGTGGTTGCAGCGGCGACCCACAAGGGCTTGGTGCCATGGCTCGAATCACCTAACTTCAAATCAGAAAGTGCCGGTACAAACGGTAAGCGTTCCCGGCGCCTCCAAATTCGTCATGTCTGGCAAGAGTTTTGTCCGTCGTTCAGCGGTTTCGCGGTGCTGTGCGCCGGCCGGCTGAACGTGATCGTGCCGGCAGCAGCTGCCCATCAGTAACGCGTTCGACCTGAATTACGTCCGTGCAGGCGCCGCTTGGCGCGCGCGGGGCAACGCAACATTCATTCGCTCACGCTGTGGGCGGTCAAGACACGGGGTTATTATGAAGATCACACGGCGCTACACCGAAGCTGGCAAGTCACCCTACGAGGCTATTCCGTTCCGTAGCGCCCTTAGCGAGATCAAGAACCCCGATGGTTCGATCGTCTTCAGGCTCGATGGCGTCATGGTGCCTGAGCACTGGAGCCAAGTAGCAGCCGACATTCTCGCCCAGAAGTATTTTCGCAAGGCCGGCGTGCCGAAGCGCTTGCGCAAGGTCGAGGAGACGCAGGTTCCCTCGTGGCTGTGGCGCTCGGTGCCTGACAAGACGGCGCTCGCCGATTTGTCCGAGAAAGAGCGCACGGGCAGCGAAATCGATGCGCGCCAGGTGTTCGATCGTCTGGCCGGCACATGGACCTACTGGGGCTGGAAGGGTGGCTACTTCACCACCGAGGAAGATGCGCGCGCGTTCTTCGACGAGCACCGCTATATGCTTGCGATGCAGTTCGGTGCACCGAACAGTCCGCAGTGGTTCAACACCGGTTTGCACTGGGCCTACGGCATCGATGGTCCGGGCCAAGGTCACTACTACGTTGATCATCAGACCGGCGTGCTGACATCGTCGACATCGGCTTACGAGCACCCGCAACCGCACGCGTGTTTCATTCAGTCGGTCAAGGACGATCTCGTCAACGAAAACGGCATCATGGACTTGTGGGTGCGTGAGGCCCGCCTGTTCAAGTATGGCTCCGGCACCGGCACCAACTTCTCGATGTTGCGCGGCGGTAACGAGCGCCTGTCCGGTGGCGGGCGTTCCTCAGGCCTGATGAGCTTCCTCAAGATCGGCGACCGTGCAGCTGGCGCGATCAAGTCTGGCGGCACGACGCGCCGCGCGGCCAAGATGGTCGTCGTCGACGTCGATCATCCCGATATCGAAGAGTACATCGACTGGAAGGTGAAGGAGGAGCAGAAGGTCGCCGCCCTCGTTACCGGCTCCAAGATCTGCCACAAGCGCCTGAAGGCGATCATGAAGGCGTGCGTCAACTGCGACGCCGAGAACGGTGCTAGCGAAGGCGGCGTGCTGAACGAGCGCTGCTTCGACCCAGCAAAAAATCCGAAGCTCAAGGCTGCCATCAAGGAAGCCCGCCGCGACTACGTTCCGGACAACTACATCCGCCGCATCATCCAATTCGCGCGCCAGGGCTTCAAGGACATCGACTTTGCAGTTTACGATACCGATTGGGACAGCGAAGCTTACCTGACCGTGTCCGGTCAAAACTCCAACAACTCCGTTCGCGTCACGGATGATTTCCTGCAGGCCGTTGTCGACGGCAAGGATTGGAACCTTACCTATCGCAACAGCGACAAGGTGGCCAAGACCGTGCAGGCGCGCGATCTTTGGGAGAAGATCGGTCACGCGGCTTGGGCATCGGCCGATCCCGGCATCCAGTTCCACACCACCATCAACGACTGGCACACCTGCCCGAAGTCGGGGCCGATCCGCGCCTCGAACCCATGCTCCGAGTACATGTTCCTCGATGACACCGCCTGCAATCTGGCGTCGATGAACTTGATGATGTTTCGCGCCAAGGACGGCGTGTTCGACACGGCGAGCTTCGAGCACGCCTGCCGGCTGTGGACCGTCGTCCTTGAAATCTCGGTGCTGATGGCGCAGTTCCCGTCCAAGGAAATTGCCGAGCTGAGCTATCGCTACCGCACGCTCGGCCTGGGCTTCGCCAACATCGGCGGCCTCTTGATGTCGAATGGCATCGGCTATGACAGCCCAGAAGGCCGCGCGATCTGCGGTTCGATCTCGGCGATCATGACCGGCGTCGCCTACTCGACGAGCGCCGAAATGGCGAAGGAGCTCGGGCCGTTCCCAGGCTACAACGATAACGCCAGCGACATGCTGCGCGTGATCCGCAACCATCGTCGTGCCGCATATGGCGAGAAGTCCGGCTACGAGCGCTTGAGCGTGGCGCCGGTGCCGCTCGATCATGCCTCGTGTCACGACAAGAAGCTCGTGGCCGCGGCACAACGTGCGTGGGATCGCGCCATCGAGCTTGGCCAGGCGCACGGCTTCCGTAACGCGCAAGCCACCGTCGTTGCGCCGACCGGCACCATAGGATTGGTGATGGATTGCGACACCACGGGCATCGAACCCGATTTCGCATTGGTGAAGTTCAAGAAGCTCGCCGGTGGCGGTTACTTCAAGATCATCAACCAGGCGGTGCCGCAGGCGCTCCGCACTCTCGGCTATCGCGAAGCCGAGATCGCCGAGATGGAAGCCTACGCGGTCGGTCATGCTTCGTTGGGCCAATCGCCCGCCATCAACCACACGACGTTGAAGGCCAAGGGCTTCACCGGCGACGTGCTGGCGAAAATCGAGGGCGGCCTCGCGTCGGCCTTCGACATCAAGTTCGTCTTCAACAAGTGGGTGATCGGCGAGGATTTCATTCTCAACACGTTGAAGGTTCCGGCGGATAAGATCAACGATCCGGCATTCGAGCTGCTGGTGCACCTGGGCTTCTCGAAGAAGGACATCGAAGCCGCCAACGAGCACGTCTGCGG
>JANOOW010000402.1:0-3655 GCA_031421555.1 Hyphomicrobiaceae bacterium
CGTCATCCCGGCATAGTGGGAAACAACGACCACGCCCGCGTCCTTGAACACGTCGTGGAGCGCAGTCACGAGCTCTGCTTTCGCAGCTCTGTCCACTTATGCTCTCCTAGCTAGTGCCTCGTGACTTGTCCGATACCCCGGCAAGCCAGTTTGGCGGTTGCAACGTGCCCTTCGCTCAAGTCGCGGGCTTCGCCCACGAACCCTCAAAGGGCGCTTCGCCTGTCCGCTCTCCAAGCCAGAGTGTGGCTTGATGGAGCGTGCCCGGAGAGGTTCAAACCGAAAGGGTCGGGCGCCTTATCGGCGCCTTGAATTCCGGGTTGTCTCCCGTCTCATGCTGGCCCCGTCACTCGTGGGGATTAAGTCTCACTCGAGAGAAAGAGCGAGACGCCTGCAATCTCGGACAGGTGCGAGATAGGACCGGTCTGCTGGTCCAACCTCTAGTGCGAGCCTTGGCGGCTCGCGCTTTTGATGAGAGAAACGGCCAAGCCATGCGCTTGCCGCTTCCCGAAAACTCAGTTCTGCGTCGACGAGCCGACGACACTCGACTGCTCGACCTTGATGCCGGGCCCCATGGTCGACTTGATCGCGACCTTCTTGAGGTAGGTGCCCTTGGATCCGGCAGGCTTGGCCTTGTTCACCGCATCGACGAAGGCGCGGATATTCTCGGCCAACTGAACCTCGGTGAAACTTGCCTTGCCGACGCCGGCGTGGACGATGCCGGCTTTCTCGACGCGGAATTCGACCGAGCCGCCCTTGGCGCCCTTGACAGCGGTGGCAACATCCATGGTCACGGTGCCAACGCGCGGGTTCGGCATCAGGCCACGTGGACCCAGCACCTTGCCGAGGCGGCCGACGAGACCCATCATGTCGGGGGTCGCGATGCAGCGATCGAAGTTGATCGTGCCTTTCGAGACGATCTCGACGAGATCTTCGGCGCCAACGATATCGGCACCGGCAGCTTTGGCTTCTTCGGCCTTGGCGCCACGGGCGAACACCGCAACTTTGAGCGTGCGCCCCGAGCCGTTCGGCAGATTGCACACGCCGCGAACCATCTGATCGGCGTGCTTGGGATCGACGCCGAGGTTCATGGCGATATCGACGGTTTCGTCGAACTTGGCCTTGGCGCGCGACTTCACGAGCTTGAGCGCTTCCTCGAGCGAATAGGCCTTCTCACGGCTGATGCCCTCGCGGGCGGCGCGGACGCGTTTTCCTGCTGTGCTCATGTTCGTTACTCCGTGACCTGAATGCCCATCGACCGGGCGGACCCGGCGATCGTGCGGGCGGCCTGCTCGACGTTGTCGGTGTTCAGATCCTTCAGCTTGGTCTGAGCAATCTCCAGGCACTGCGCCATCGTCACCGTGCCAGCGCTGACGACACCCGGGGTTTTGCTGCCGGCGTTGATCTTGGCGGCCTTCTTCAAGAAGAAGCTGGCCGGCGGTGTGCGCATTTCGAACGTGAATGAGCGATCCGAAAACACGGTGATCTTGACTGGAATCGGCGTCTCGGGTTCCATATCCTTCGTTTTGGCATTGAAGGACTTGCAGAACTCCATGATGTTGACGCCGCGCTGGCCGAGCGCCGGACCGATGGGCGGCGAGGGGTTCGCCTGCCCCGCCGGAACCTGCAGGTTGATGTAGCCGTCGATCTTCTTCGCCATTAAATCCCCTAATCGTTAGGAAAGAGTCACCTCTTCCGGAGGGTTGGCGGTCAGCGGACTTGGCGAGCCAAGCCCTCCCGCATATCCAGCTTTCGCTGGAATTCTAGTTTCAGGCCGTCAACTTCTCGACTTGCCCGAATTCCAATTCCACCGGCGTCGGCCGCCCGAAAATAAGCACCGCAACCTTGAGGCGCGAACGCTCTTCGTCGACCTCTTCGACGTGACCTTGGAACGTCGCGAATGGACCTTCGGCCACCTTGACCTGCTCGCCGATCTCGAACGTGACGGTCGGCTTCGGCCGCTCCACGCCTTCCTCGACGTGACGCATCATGCGCATTGCTTCTTCGTCCGGGATCGGCGTCGCCTTGTTATCGGTCCCGAGGAAGCCGGTGACCTTTGGCGTATTCTTGATCATCAAGAATGCCGCGTCGGTCATTTCCATCTTCACGAGCACATAACCTGGCAAAAACTTGCGCTCGGTCTGCACTTTACGGCCGCGCCGGATCTCGACGACATCCTCCGTCGGCACGACGATCTCGTCGAATAGATGCTCTATACTTCCCTGCTTCGCGCGTTCACGGATAGCATCAGCCACCTTGCGCTCAAAGTTTGTATAGGCGTGCACGATATACCAGCGTTTCGGCTTCGCCATTGCGTCACTAAAGTCCTTTGCGAGCCTCGCGCGAGCGTCGCGCCAACTATCGATGACTAAACTTGCCTGCTTGCCGGGAAGCGGAGATCGGGTCAGCGCCCCAGATCTAAGATGAACCGTATCAACACACCCAATCCCTGATCGGCCGCGACGAAAAACAGCGACGCCAGCGTCACCATCACCAAAACCGCAATTGTCGTGATCCAGACTTCCTTCCAGGTCGGCCAAGTGACCTTGGCCACTTCGGCGCGAACTTCCTGGATGAAACCGATCGGATTATACTTCGCCATCAAGCTATCGCCTTGCCCATCAGATTGCCCACTGGGCCAACCAGGAAACGTCACGCAGTCTTATCGTTAACCATTAGTTGCATTGACACATTCAAAGGCCGGGATGCGGCTTTCACCGCAAATCCAGCCTAAACCAGCCATGGCAGGGGCGGAGGGGCTCGAACCCACGGCCTTCGGTTTTGGAGACCGACGCTCTACCAACTGAGCTACACCCCTCTAGGACACGAGTCGGTACAGTCCATTGCCGCCTCATAGACCATAGTGAGACGCTTGTCACAACATTTTTCTTGACAGGCTGCCGCAGTGTAACACAGCCGCCGGGAAAAGCCGGCACCTATTCACGCTTGAGCGTTGCCCCAGCTTGCTTTTTCTCCCGCATCAGATTGGTGAACCGGGTGAACAGATAGTGGCTGTCCTGCGGTCCAGGCGACGCTTCCGGGTGATACTGCACCGAAAACACGGGTTTGCCTTTGACCCGTAGACCAGCATTCGATTGATCGAACAGCGAGATGTGGGTTTCCTCAACCGAGTCCGGCAAACTTTCCCGGTCGACTGCGAACCCGTGGTTCATCGACGTGATCTCGACCTTGCCGGTGGTTTGATCCATCACCGGGTGATTCGCGCCGTGGTGGCCTTGGTGCATTTTCGACGTCTTCGCGCCGAGCGCAATTCCAAGCATCTGATGACCGAGGCAGATACCGAACACCGGCAAGCCTGATTCGACCAACTCCTTGATCTCCGGCACCGCATATTTGCCGGTCGCAGCCGGGTCGCCCGGTCCGTTGGACAGAAACACACCGTCCGGCTTGCGGGCGAGGATGTCGGCTGCAGTGGTCGTTGCCGGCACGACGGTAACCGAACATCCAGCGCTCGCCAGGCACCGTAGAATATTGCGCTTCAATCCATAGTCGACAGCCACGACATGAAACTCGACCGCCGTCTGCGGTTTGTAGCCCTCGCCCCAGACCCAGCGCATTTCATCCCAGGTCGTCGTCTGTCCGACGGTGACTTCCGGCGTTGGGTCAGCGGCGGAGCGCGGCTCGACGTCGACGTACC
>JANOOW010000403.1:0-6253 GCA_031421555.1 Hyphomicrobiaceae bacterium
ATGTTGTCAGCCGCCCAAGCGGTCGCCAGCGCCCGCGTCATCTGCACGATGCCGCCCTTGGTCGACGAGTAGGCCGGCGCAAACGGCAAGCCGAAGATCGAGGTCATGGAGCCGATGGTGATGATCTTGCCGCCGCCAGCACTCTTCATATGCGGGTAGACGGCCTGGGCGCAGAAGAACGGGCCGTTGAGATTGACGTCCAGCACGCTCTGCCACTCGGCCGGCGTGTAGTCCTGCGGCGGCTTGCGAATGTTGATACCGGCATTGGCGACGAGGATGTGAACGGCGCCGAGCTTATCGACGGTGGCCGCCACCATGTCCTTGGCCGTTTCCGGCTTGGCGAGATCACCTTCGAATGTGGCGGTCGCGACACCCAGTTTTGCCAGTTCGGCGGCTGCCGCCCTCGATTTCTCCGCGTTGCGGCCAGCGATCATGACGGCGGCACCGGCCTTCGCCAGCCCTCGCGCCATGCCAAGTCCGATGCCACCATTGCCGCCGGTGACGAGCGCGACCTTGCCGGTCAGATCAAAGAGAGGATGTTTCATTTTCACGCTGAACTCCATCGAACCGTTTACAGACGAATACAATTTGATGGGATATCTCTATCATGGTTCAGGACTGTTGCAGTAGGATCGGCATGTTGTAAGAGCCAGTCCGGTTTTTTTTGGGGTGTCACGTGCGGCCTCTCTACGATTGTCTGAAGTGCCCAGGCTACTGTTGTTCCTATCCCGTCATCCAGCTCACCAAGCCGGACGTGACGCGGCTGGCGCGGCATTTCAAGGTGTCCTCCGCCGTCGCCGAGAAGCGCTTCACCAAGACCGCGCACGGCTACAAGCGCGTCATGCGGCGTAAGAAAGACCCGCACTTCGGACGCATCTGCCGGTTTTTCGATACCGGGAAGCGGCGTTGCACGATTTATCTGGCGCGGCCATCGGTTTGCCGAAGCTTTCCCGTCTCCACGCGGTGCGGCTACTACGACTTCCTGTCCTTCGAGCGAGAGCATCAGAAGGACGAAAACGCCATCGCGACCACCGAGAATGGTCAATGGAGTTGACGGTCCCGCGCGGGGCGGGATAGCGCGATGAAGCCACATCGCTCTGACTTGCCCAGTGCCGACACAGCGGCCGGGCCCACAACCCGGTTCCTCGGATCGATCCTGTTGCTCATGTTCGTCATGAACATGATCGGCCGCGGCGTCACCGAGACCTTTGCCATCTTCCTGCTGCCGGTGGAGCAGGCGTTCGCGGCGTCACGCTCGGATGTGCTGCTGACCTACGCGATCTTCAACCTCGTCTACGGGTTGTCAGCCCCCTTGGCCGGCCAATTGGTCGACCGGGCCGGACCTCGCGCCGCCTACACGGCCGGGCTGATGGCACTCGGCTGCGGCTATCTGCTGGCGGGATCATCGACCACACTGCCGGTGTATTACCTCGGCGCGGGCGTCATGGGCGGGGCCGGCGCCGCCAGCCTCGGCATGGTGGTGGCATCGAGTATCCTGAGCCGCTGGTTCGAACGCCGCCTCGGCACGATCATGTCGGTACCCTACGCCGCGCTCGGTGCCGGCATGCTGTTGATCCCGCCGGCAACTCAATTGCTCCTGGAGCGGATGTCCTGGTCGCAAGCCTATCAAGTCTTGGGGCTCACAGTGCTGGCGATCGTGCCGGTCGTGCTGCTGTTGCCTCTGAGACGCGTCGGAGCTGGATCGGCCGGTTGGCAAGCGGGGCGCGCCGCGGCAGCCGGCGGCGGCGCGTCCGGATGGACGCTTGCGAAAGCGACCCGCACGCGCGCTTTTTGGCAACTCTTTTGCGCTTACTTTGCGACCTCCGTCGCGTCCTACGCGGTCGCTCCCCAAATGGTCGCCTATCTGATCGAGGAAGGTTTCGGCCGGTTGCTCGCCGCAAGCGCCTTCGGAATGACGGGTGCATGTTCGGCCATCGGCATCATATCGATGGGCTCGATATCCGACCGCATCGGACGGCGGGCGGCCGCGCTGTTTTCCTATGCCTCCTCGATTGCCGGCGTTCTGGCGCTGATCGCCGTCGGCATCTGGCATTCGTTCTGGCCGGTGTATGGGTTCGTCTTATTCTTCGGATTGATGCAAGGGGTGCGCGGACCAATCATTCTCGCGCTCGTCGCAACGGTCTTTCGCGGCGGCTCGGTTGGCAGCATTTTCGGCGCACTGACGGTAGCGCCGGGTCTCGGTGCCGCGCTCGGCGCCTGGGGTTCGGGCCACCTGCATGATTTGACCGGTGGCTACGTAGCGTCGTTTTCGCTCGGCATTGCGGGCAGCATCGCCGGCATGTTCGTGTTCTGGCTGCTGCCGCGCGCCGGTGACGAGGTTCAACGCGAAACCGCCGCTTAGGGGTCAATAGCGAAACGACAGGTTGATCGTGCCCCATGCCCGTTCGCGCGAGACATCGCGGAAGTCAGCACGGTCGCCTGAGATGCCACCGGCGATGGATGCTTCGCCCCAGGACCACTCATAGCGGGCGAACACACCACTATTGAGCTGCTTTCCGGCAACATTGCCCGTTGCGCTCTCTTCGAGGCCGATCGAGAGGTCATCCAATAGGCGATACCCCAGGCGGAGCTTCGCTGCATAACCCGCGTGGGCCGCCGTCCAGCTGCCATCGACGGCCGCCCAGACCTTGGGCGTGATGTTTAGCCAGCCTTCGATGACCGCCTTTGGGCCGTAGTCCAGTCCCTGGCTGGCATTGCACACGTCGCGGGTACTGAGATCCTGCGAATCCGATGCGAGACCGGCGTAGGCTTTGACGGTCAATTGTCCGGCTGAGAGCTGATAGCCGGCCAGGATATCCGAAAAAGAAGTCCGCCCCCGGACTTCCGTGCTGCGTCCATTGCCGTAGCGGCAATCGCCGTGCGTGGGGAGCGCGGTGGTATAGTGATAACGGCCGTACCCGCTGCCGAGGCGCACGCGAAAGCCGTCGGTTGCCAAGTCGCCGAAAGGCGCAAACGAGGAACTGCTGTAGACGGCCCAACCGTTGATCGATGCGGTGGCGCCGGTCGAAATCTCGCGCCAAGCTGAGACTGGTGCCGGCGGCTCGACCGTCGCCTCCCAACCCTGCGCCACTGCTGCGGAAGCCATCGCTCCCAGCAGCGCAACGATAGATCCGGCACGTCGAAAACGTCTCACGCACATCCGCACAGCCAGACCCCGCAGTAATCGTGGCGGTTCGACTGTAGCGACGCAGAATAATTATAGATCCCAGGTATGGTCCTAGGCGGTATTAGAGAGTAAAATAGGTCACAATACAGAAAGTACTATCTAAGATTGTAATAAATCTTGCATTGCATCCTTGGATTGCGTAAACGAGGTTTGCAGAACCTTTGCCCCAGCCGATCGAGACTGCTAACTTCGCAATGTGAGCGTTCCCCTGAAAGATCTATCGACATCCAAAGACCTCGCCGTTTGGCTAGCCGGGATGGCGCACGGCGACCGCGAAGCATTCGCCAAGCTCTACCGCGCGACCTCGGCGAAACTATTCGGCATCATCGTCCGTATCTTGATACGCCGCGACCTGTCTGAAGAGGTCCTGCAGGAGGTCTACATGCGGATCTGGCAGAAGGCTGGAGATTTTCAGCCCGACGTTGCCTCGCCGGTCTCATGGATGGCTGCAATCGCCCGCAATCGGGCCCTCGATGAGGTTCGCCGCGTCAAGCCGGTTTCGATCGAGGATACACCCGAGGTTCTGGATCTGCCAGACCCCGGCGAACTTGCAATCACGGTCGTAGAGCGCAACGACGACCTGCAGCGGCTGTTGAAGTGCCTCGAAGCGCTCGAGCCGCAGAAGCGCGAAATGGTTCTGATGGCCTACTACCGGGGCGAGAGCCGCGAGGCGCTGTCGCAGCGCTTCGACAGTCCGGTCGCAACGATAAAGACCTGGTTGCATCGAAGTCTTGCTCAGATCCGGAGCTGTCTCGGCTCATGACGGTGCAATCACCAGAGATGCCCGACAGGATCGACGCGCTCGCCGCAGAGTATGTGCTTGGCACACTCGACCCCGCCGAACGAGCGAGCGTTGCAGCACGGCGTCAGCGCGAGGCTGCGCTCGACCAGGCGATTACCACGTGGGAAAATCGCCTCGGTCCGCTAGCCGATCTCATTCCAGCCATCGAAGCGCCCGCTGGCGTTTTCCTTAAGATCGAGGAGCGCATCGATCGGCTGGATCGCAGCCCGGGCATGACCGCATCGTCGCCTGCCGACATGTCGAAGCTGCAACGCCGGATGTCGCGCTGGCGCAGCCTCGCCATAGCAACCTCGGCGATCGCAGCTAGCCTGCTGGCGGTCATCGTCACCCGGGAAGCGAGGCGCGAACCGTCATTGCCACACACGTTTGTCGCGGTGATGCAAAAGGACGATGCTTCACCGTCGTTCCTGGTCACGGTCAACATTCAAACGCGGATGCTGACGGTGCGTCCTGTTGCGGCCCAGGCTCAACCTGACAAAAGTTACCAGCTCTGGATGGCGCACGCGTCATTCCCAGGTGTACGCTCACTTGGCCTCGTCTCCGAACGGGATCTGTCGCCGCGACCCGTGCTCGCGCAATTCGATCGCAGCGTCATCCAGGACGCGACGTTCGCCGTCAGCCTGGAGCCATCCGGCGGCTCGCCGATCGACAAGCCGACGGGCCCGGTGCTTTTCCACGCCAAGCTGATCCCAGCGGCGAACTAGCGAAGTCAATCTTTGTTGATGGTGTAAGGGTTCGGCGCCAAGCGCAGCTTGCCCGCAATTGTATCCTTTGCCGCCGAGCCATTACTGCCGCTCGCTTTAGCGCTACCGTTGCTTGGCTGAGCGCTGCTGGTGGCCGCTCGAGCATTGCTGTTGCTTTGGCCCGGCTCCCAGCTTGCGCCGTACCAATCGTCGGTGCCCATGAGCCAATGCCGGAAGCGGCTCTTGCGCTCTTCCCGCTTGAGCGATGTCGTCTGCAGGGTTTGCACCGTTTCTTGCAGCGCCTCCAACATCTCGACGGGACGGGCCGCCGACTTTTCGATACCTTCGAGGCGGCTCGCGATTGTGGCAAACTCGCTGCCATTGTCGAGACGCCATTCGTCCATCGAGACGGCCAGCGTCTGCTGATTGGTGTTGAGCTTGACGAACGCGTTGTGCAACTCGATCAGGTCCTTGCCGTGCGCCGCGTGCAGATCGAGCGTCCGCTGGCCGAACGTCTGCATCAGCTTGTCGATGTTGCCGAGTTTTTCGGAGACGACGGACATTGCCTGCGCAGCCTCGCTACGCTGCGTGTCGAGCAACCCGGTAAGCTTGCCGACGCGATCGTTCACCGGCTGTGTGACAGCCGAGGCGATCTCATTTCGCTGACGTTCGAACGCCGACGTGAAACCCTGGAAGCGTTCGCCAATCAACGCCTGGACGCGCTCGACGCCGGTTTTCTGCGCGGCAACCGACTGTCCAATGCTCTGGTCGAGCGCCTTGACGCTCGCCGTTATGCTGCTGCTCAAAGCAGTAATATCGCTGCGTTGCGCGGCGACCGCTTCCTCGATCTCCTGCAGCCGCTCACTCGGTTGGGCTGTGCTGCCCGTATCCAGCTTGCGCTCGAACTGTCCGATCCGGTCGCCAAGCGTGCTGGCGCCGCGGCTGACTTCCGTCACGCGCGTATCGATCGACGT
Source organism: Hyphomicrobiaceae bacterium (assembly GCA_031421555.1). GTDB lineage: Bacteria > Pseudomonadota > Alphaproteobacteria > Rhizobiales > Hyphomicrobiaceae > JAKFWF01. The sequence goes on from JANOOW010000403.1 coordinate 5,647, forward strand.
CAGCCGTTCGAGGACCGGTCCGAAATTGACCGCTGGCGCAGCCGTGCGCGCCGACAACGAACGTTCGATCCCATCGAGGCGATCGACGAGAGGTTGCAGGTTGATTGCGACACCGGCAGCCGGTTTCGCGGCGATCTGGCGTTCGAGACCAGAGAGCCGGTCACCAATGCTGGACAATACCTGGCCCAGATCGTCGATGCTCTGCAGCTTATCGACGAGCCCCAATGGCAGCGCTTGATCGCTGCGGCCGGCAACAACTGCTTGCTCCAGAGCCTGTAGACGCTCGCCCAGCACCGACCAGACGCGGGCGATGTCATTGAACTTCGCTTCGACGTTGCGTTCGAGCCCGGCGAGACGATCTGCCGGTGCGGTGGCAGATCCGCCGTAGTCGGCGCCCCGGTGGGCGAAATCGCCCGTGCGATCGCGGATCATGCGTTCGAGCTGGTCGAGCCGGGAATTCTGCATGACGTCAGCCATGCTGCCGGCTGCCGCTGGGCCAGGCTCAGACGTATAGTATCCCTGTTGAACCGGCGGCTGCTGGTAATATGCCGGTAGCGTCGGCATGCGTGTCCACTCGCGCGGCGGCTCGGCACCGCGAACCTCGGGC
>JANOOW010000404.1:0-1551 GCA_031421555.1 Hyphomicrobiaceae bacterium
CGTCTCCGCGGCGTGGATTCCAATAACAGGGAATTTTTGCATATTTCCGGCCATTCTGCTCACATGAACTCCCGAAAACTGCCGCAAACAGGGCGGTTGCGACCCCAATTCCCTAAAATCGGAACAGGGATGATTTGCGCCAGTTCAGGGACTTTTTCGGTTCGATCAGGGATCACAATTGCCATATCAGGGCTCGCTTTTTGAAGGCGGGCACGAGAATTGCTATACAGGACCGCTCGCTATTCGATCAGAGGTTCAAAGCATGACAACTCCGGCCAGAGTCGTGAAGCGCGGAGCGTTTGACCGCTGCCCATACGCTAGCATCGAACGCACGCTCGCCGCCGATCCGCAAGCCTGGATCGAAACTCATCGACTGATGGCCGCTATAGAGAGCAGCTTTGCGCGCAAACCAATGCCTGAAACCGTGCGTGCTTATCTTCGAAAACGTCTCGAGGGTGAGGCCAGGAAGCGCCAGGGCCGCGGCCGACCAAATACAGCGCAAAACATCCGGGATATACTCATCTATCTGCGGTTCGTCAGGATCGAGGCCTGGCTGACGGCGCGGAAGAAGAAGCGGGGGCTCAAGGGCTGGCGATTCATTCGCGATGCGGATTGGTGGAAAGGTCCGCCGAGCGAGCGTGCAGCCCGCATGATCCGGCATAGTTTGGATACAGAACTCGATTGGGAAAGCGTGCGCAATATCGCCTATCGGCTCCGCAAGAACGGACTGCCGATCGTGTAAGCCATACCACGAGAAATCACCTGATTTCCTGCTCATGAAGCCGGAGATGCGTGCCACCACCTACAGGTCGAACCCTCCCCGTCTTGGAGCCTCGACCTATGTCACGCCACCTAGCCATCGACCATGTTTCAGTCACCGCGCTGAAACCCTACGGCGCCAACGCGCGCGTGCACAGCCCGAAGCAGATCGCCGAGATCGCTGCGAGCATTATGGCGTTCGGGTTCAATAATCCGGTTCTCGTCGACAAGACCGGCACCATCATCGCTGGTCATGGCCGCGTTGCCGCCGCCAACAAGCTCGGCCTCGACACTGTGCCGGTGATCCGGCTCGAGCATCTGACGGATGCCGAGAAGCGCGCCTACATCCTCGCCGACAACAAGTTGGCCGAGAAGGCGGGCTGGGACCGTGAGATCTTGGCGATCGAGCTGCAGCATCTAACCACCATCGACACTGATTTCGACGTGACGGTTACCGGCTTCGAGATGGGCGAGATTGATCTGTTGCTCGGCGAGATCAAACCGAAAACTGATGCTGCTGATGTCGTACCGCCGCCCGTACCCGGCCCTGCGGTCACGCGCTCGGGCGACCTTTGGCAGATCGGTCCCCACCGGTTGATTTGCGGCGACGCGACCGACCTTGAAACGTCGGCGCGCTTGCTCGACGGCAGCCGAGCCCAGATGGTCTTCACCGACCCGCCATACAACGTGAAGATCGATGGCTATGTGTCCGGCCTCGGTGCGGTAAAGCATCGCGAATTTGCCTTTGCCTCTGGCGAGATGTGGCCGGCACAGTTCACGGCATTCCTCGAA
>JANOOW010000405.1:0-7276 GCA_031421555.1 Hyphomicrobiaceae bacterium
GGGTCGATCTGATCCTGGTGATGACGGTGAATCCGGGCTTCGGCGGGCAAAGTTTCATCCCCGCGATGGCGGAAAAAATCAGGCGCGTGCGCGCCATGATCGGCGATCGCAATATTCATCTGGAGATCGACGGCGGCGCGACGCCCGAGACCGCGAAGATTGCAGCGGCTGCCGGCGCGAACGCATTCGTCGCCGGATCAGCCGTTTTCACCGGCGGCAAGTATGCCGAGAATATCGCCGCGATTCGCAAAGCTGCGCAGGCGCACTAGCGCCCACAACGAGCTCAGCCGTCGAACACCGGTGTCACGGCGCCAACGCCTGCAACTGCGTCGGCGGTGGAGCCGCATCGAGGTCGCGTTCGCCGGCTAGATCCTTCGTGCCATCCCGGCCATAGACGTCGGGGCGGAAATCGACGCGCCCGTCAGCTTCCGCCCAGGCGGTGACGTAGGTGAAGTAGACTGGCAGCGGCCGCGTCAGCGTCACGTCGAGTGGTTGGCCTGTTGCGATAACATCCTCGACGCGGCCCGGCCGGTCCCAGCCAGACTCGTACTTTGCGATCCACTCGACCAGCTTGAACACGTCCTGCACGCGCACGCAGCCAGCGGAAAACGGCCGTGAGCGTTGGTTGAACAGCGGCTTCATCGGCGTGTCGTGCATGTAGACCGTTTCTGAGTTCGGCATATCGATGCGCACGAGGCCAAGCGCATTTTGCGGCCCCGGATCCTGCCTGAAGTGCACGATCTTGCCGTCGGCACGCTTCCAATCGACCGACATCGGATCGAGCTCAGGACCCTTGTAGCCGTTGAAGGCGCGGATCAATTCCTTCTGCAGGTATTCCGGCTCCTTCTGCAGGCGCGGGATCAGATCGAGCGTCGCGACGCTCTGCGGCACGTTCCAATACGGGAAGAAGTTGAGCGCCCGTATCGTCGCGCGCACCGTTGGTGTCTGACGCTCCGGCTTGCCCACGATCACGCGATGGCGCTGGCGCACCTCGTAACCTTCGACCGCCTCGAGCTGGAACGCCGCGGCATTGACCAGCACGTAACGATCTTCGATCCGCGTCTGCAAAAGCTCGCGAATGCGGCGCTGGTTGAGCTTCAGTTGTTCGAGACGTGCGTTGGCCGAAATGTTCAACTGAGCAATCGTCGACTGCTCCGCGCGCCCCGTTACACGCAGGCCGTTACGCTCTTGATATTTCTTGACGGCATCTTCGAGTTCGCCGCCGAATGTGTAACTGCCTTCCGACGCGCTCGTTTTGTCGAGTTCGCCACTAATGGCGAGACGGCGGCGCAGGATCGGCACGCGCTCGTCATTCTCCCCGGCCCGCAGCAGACGTCCGGACGGCACCGACGGCCAGCCGCCACGCTGCACGATCAATTGATAGCGCGCGATCGCGGCTTCGATGTTTTCCACCATCTGGTCGCTGCGCCAGGGCGTGGGATCGATCCGCACGTCGTTCAACACTTCGGGCACGCGCTCGCGCCGCTCGGAAGCTTCTCGCACATCGCTGCTGTTCGCACCGCGACCAAATCCGGGCAGCCCGTCCCACCAGTTGCCAGCCGACTGCGCCTGTGCGACCGCAGCGCCAAGGCCGGTGTATGCGAGCCCCGCGAGCACGTTGCGTCGCGTCGCCGCGCCTGGCTTTTGGGCCGCCGGCGAGCGCTTCGGTGACTTCCTCGGCATGTAGGACTTTTCCGTCGATGTGAGTTCAGTGACGTCCAAGCTATCGCGGCTTGCGGGCTGGATGTGGTGTTCGTGCGGTAGTGTCGCGACAGATTTGGCGAAACCAAGACCGTGTATCAGCGCCCGTGCGATGTAGCTACCCGTTGCACGCACCTGCGCGGTGCCGTTGCCGTCGCAGCCGGAAAAGTGCAGAATCCTCGGAGTTGCGGAGATGAGCGGTCAAAGCGTTGAAAACTAGTTAGAATCTTGGATGACCGTCCTTTGCAATTTCGCTTCTGCCCGCTTTTGCGCTAAAGTAAACGTGATCCCTGCGATGCAGATTGGCCATACTGACGCTGCGTAAAGCGTTTTTCGGATGAACCAATAGAAGGTGCTCTGCCGATGACGATCAATCCCGTGCTGTGGACGATCGACGAGCGCGGCGTGGCCCGTGTCACGTTGAACCGGCCAGACGTCAACAATGCTTATGATGACGCACTGCTTCAGGGATTGCACGATGCGATGGACGATCTAGGCGCCAAGCCCAACGTGCGCGCGGTCGTTGTCGCAGGCGCCGGCCGCAACTTCATGGCCGGTGCAAACTTGAAGTGGCTCAATTCTGTTCGAACTGGCACGCCGGCCGGGAACGATCGCGCCTCCCGCATGACTGCCGAAGCCGTCGACCGTTTCAATCGCTTGCCCGTACCTACAGTTGTGATCGTACAGGGCTTTTGCGTCGGCGGGGCGACCGGGCTCGTTGCCGCGGCCGACGTGGCAATCGCATCGGAGGATGCCAAATTCGCCATATCGGAAGTGCGCTGGGGCTTAACCGCTGCGATCATTATCCCGCAACTGAACGATGCAATCGGGGTTCGCCAGGTACGCCGTTACGCCTTGACCGGCGAGCGCTTCGATGCGGCGGAGGCCCGGCGCATCGGCCTTGTGCACGAGGTCGTTCCATTCGCGGCGCTCGAAAGCAAGGCGACATCCATCGTCGATGCTCTCCTCGAAAATGGCCCGCAAGCGATCGCCGAGACTAAGGCGTGCGCACTCGAACATGCCTATGGCAAGGTCGGCAGCGTCGTTATGGACGGCTTGATCGCGTCGCATTCGCAAAAGCGGCAGTCGGATGAAGCGCGCGAAGGTTTGGCGTCTTTTGCTGAAAAGCGCGGCGCGAAGTGGTAAGACCGGGCTACCAGCCGCTAAACCCTTGTTTGCTGGCCACTAATGACTAGCTTGAGTGTTATGGAACAGCCGATGTCCGCTCCAATTGTAGTTCAACCGCCGATGATCGATCCGTTCGGGCGGCACGTCAGTTATCTGCGTGTGTCGGTGACGGACCGCTGCGACTTCCGCTGCGTCTATTGCATGTCCGAGCACATGACGTTCCTACCGAAGAAGGACCTGCTATCGCTCGAAGAGCTCGACCGGCTGTGCTCGGCGTTCGTCGACAAGGGTGTGCGCAAACTCCGCATCACCGGAGGTGAACCTCTGGTGCGCAAGAACATCATGTGGCTGTTCCAGTCGCTGTCACGGCACTTGAGCTCAGGGGCGCTGGAAGAATTGACGCTGACCACGAACGGCAGCCAGTTACCAAAGGTCGCGCAAGAGCTGGCGGATTGCGGCGTGCGCCGCATCAACGTCTCGCTCGATACGCTCGATCCGGATAAGTTCAAGGCGATCACGCGCTGGGGCGAGTTCAGTCAAGTCGTCGCCGGGCTCGATGCTGCCGGCAAGGCGGGCCTGAAGGTCAAGATCAATGCCGTCGCCTTGAAGGGGGTCAACGAGCACGAGATCGAGGATTTGGTTCGTTTCGCCCATGGCCGCGGCCATGACCTCACGCTGATCGAGACCATGCCCCTCGGCGACATCGACGGCGACCGCACCGATCAATATCTGCCGCTGTCGATCGTCCGTGCCCGCTTGATGGACACGTTCACGCTGGAAGACATTCCCTATCGCACCGGCGGCCCGGCCCGCTACGTGCATGTCAAGGAGACCGGCGGACGCCTAGGCTTTATCACGCCGATGACGCACAACTTCTGTGAAAGCTGCAATCGCGTGCGCCTAACGTGCACCGGCACGCTCTACATGTGCCTCGGCCAGGACGATGCCGCCGATCTGCGCGCCGTGCTGCGCGCGTCAACAGACGATGTGGCGCTCGGCCGCGCCATCGACGAAGCCATCTCGCGCAAGCCGAAAGGCCACGACTTCATCATCGACCGCCGCTCAAAAAAACCAGCCGTGGCGAGGCACATGAGCGTCACGGGCGGGTGACGGGCGCACGGGTTTGGTTGGCAATGAGTTGCTTTTCTTGCTCAATCGCAGTGCATCCCCAGCCTTGATTGATTGCGCTGAGAACCACCCAATGCAGTCATCCCAGCGGATGACGGAACGGGGCGCGCGCGCGCACCACGGGCGAGCGCGCGATTATTATCGCGGCGTCGTCCCGGGACCCATCGTGCCGTAACTCTGGCGTTCGAGATAGTTGCGTAATGAATCCCCGGGATCCGGTCTCGGCTAGCGCCGCGCTCAGACGCGAAGATGACAGTTATGTCTCCCCCGTGCCGTCATCCCGGCCAAGGGAGGCGCTTTTACGCCGACGGCGAGCCGGGACCCAGCAATAGTGTGCCGAAGGCTCGATAATGTTCTTGGGCCTCCGGCGCATTTCTGCTGGGTCACGGATAACCGACGCTGCGCTTACGGCTTCCGGGATGACGGCATGGGTGGGGGGACAGCAGAACTCAACACAAGTCATCGGGGTTATGAGCACAACCGGGCGCGTCGTCGGAGGTTGCTTCAAACTGAATCCGGTGGAAATCGGAGGGTGGGTCCAATAGCGCATTACTTTTATTCCACCACACTACTCACCGGACAACCGGCCGGCATCGCGGCACAATACGCTGACCTATTGCGACCTACATACCGAACCCGGTGTCTACGTTTCGCATGGCACACGAGCGCGCCGGATATGGCCGCAAACTTGGCGCGGCGTTGAAACGGGTATAGCTTGGGATCAGGGCCGCAGATCAGATCGGCCGATGGGAGTGAAACGTCATGTCGGTTTCGATACGGCAAATACATCCGGTGTTCGCTGGCGAGGTGTCGGGCGTCGATCTCACCAAGCCATTGGCAAAGTCCGATGTCGCGGCAATCGAAGCGGGCATGGACCGCTATGCGGTCCTGGTGTTTCGCGATCAAGCGATCGACGACGATCAGCAGCTCGCCTTCACGCTCAACTTTGGCAAAATCGAAAATGCCGAGGGTGGCAATATCACCAAGCAGTCTGAACTGCGCCTGAAGGACGGCATGGTCGATGTGTCGAACCTCGACAAGGACGGCAAACCGCTCGCCCGCAGCGACCGGCGCCGCATGTTCAACTTGGGCAACCGGCTGTGGCACTCGGATAGTTCATTCCGTGCGACGCCGGCCAAATACTCGATACTTTCCGGCCGCTTGATCGCCAACGATGGCGGCAACACCGAGTTCGCCGACATGCGCGCTGCCTACGACATGCTGAACGATGCAACGCGCGCGGAAATCGAGGATATGGTTTGCGAACATTCGCTGATCTACTCGCGCGGCTCCATGGGTTTTGCCGATCTTACCGATGATGAAAAGGCGATGTTCAAACCGGTGCGCCAGCGTCTTGTGCGGACGCATCCCGTGACGGGCCGCAAGTCGCTTTATCTTTCATCACACATCGGCACGATCATCGGTTGGCAAATGCCTGAAGCCCGCGACTTTCTCCGCGACCTGACCGAGACCGCAACGCAGCGGGAGCTGGTCTACGTGCATCGCTGGCGGCCGAACGATCTCGTCGTATGGGACAACCGGCAGACGATGCATCGTGTCCGCCGTTTCGACGAAAGCAAGCCACGCGACGTGCGCCGCACGACAGTTGCCGGGGACGGTCCGACGGTCGCGCACGCTTAAACTTGAGACGGTTGCGCGGTTTCGACCAGCGGCGGCGTTTGCTGGTGCTGCGTCACGCGCCATTCATCGTGGGCCAGGCGGCGATAGGTCGAGGTGCAGTGGGCTTCGTAGGGCGACGCACCTTCGCGCTGCGCTTTCGCCGTATAGGCGATGACGATCATGCCCTCTTGCGGACGGGAAATGCGGCCGTTGGAAATTTCGACGTTCGACCATCGCGGTGTCTGGGCGACGGCTTTCTCGCCGGTAAAAATGAAGGGACGCGCGGGTAGAACCATCAGGCACTCGTCGTCGATCAGTGCCCGATAATGTTCGGCATCGCCGGTCCACAAGCCGGTTTCGAAATCTTAAACACTCTGGTTGTCCATTGTATGCTCCACTCGTTTTGAGTGATGCAACGCGGCTGACCAGGTAATGTTTCGCTTCAACCAAACGCGCCGAGCAGCAAAATCGCCACGCCTACGATGATCAGCGCCATGCCCGATTTCTCCCGCATGCTCGTATCTTGCGAGAAGATTTGCTTCGAAACCGCCTGTGCGAAGATCACCTCGACAAGTGCAAGCGTGCGCACGTTGGCCGCGCTGGTCAGCGCAAAGCCGATGAACCAGCACTGCGAGGCGAATGCGCCCATCAATCCGGCGAACATCGATTGCCGCCAAGCGCCCAGACTCGTGAAGAGCGCTGGGCGATCCATAAGCACCATCCAAGCGACGAGAACTGTGGTTTGGATCGTCAGCCCGAGGGCAAGCGTGGCCGATGCGCGAACCAGAAAACTGCCATCCGCGAGATTAGTGATGCCGCCGCGGAAACCAATGGCTGCGATGGCGAAGAATGCGCCGGCAAGAACGCCGAGTGCCGCCGGTTTCCAGCTGCCTGCTTCCGATGCAGCGCCAAGCTTCCATGACATCAGGCCGACGCCGATCGTCGCGATCACGCAGCCGAGCGCTCCGTTGAACGTCAGTGTATCGCCGAGCACGATCAGCCCGAACAGCGCAACTTGCACCGGTTCGGTCTTGGTGTAGGCGGTCGTCACGGCGAAGCCGCGATCACGCATCGCCGTCAGCATCAAACCGGTCGCCAGGATTTGCGCCAACGCACCGATGATCGTGAAGGTGATCGAACGCGTCGTCATCGCCGGAACGCTGGCGCCGGTCAGTAACAGCACGACGGCAAGGAACAGCAAGCCGAACGGCAGACCATAGAGAAAGCGCACCTGTGTCGCGCCGACAGTGCCGAGTGTCGCGGTCAGATGGCGCTGCATCGCGTTGCGTGCAGTTTGCGCGGCAGCGGCCGTAAGTGTTGCCGGGATCCAAAGGAGCGAAGTCAGCATGCTGGCCGTGTCACTTGGGCAAGGGCCAATCGCGCATTCAGATCGTCGAGAAAGCCGGGAAGGTCTTCGGTCATGTGATGAACGTGCGCGGGCGCCTTGGTCCAACCTCTGATCTTCTGCTGGATCGGGTGATCCATGTAGCTCGAATGCACGAGCACCGTAGTCATGCCAAGTACATGCGGCTGTTCCAGATTGTGCGGCATGTCCTCGAACATCGCAGCCGATTCGGGCGCGACGCCCAAGGCCTTGACGAAACCCGCGTACGCGGGCGCATGAGGCTTCGGCACATAATCACAGGCAACGATGTCGTAGATGTCGTCGAACAGGTGCAGCACGCCGAGCTTGCCGGCG